>NZ_JAFAVV010000150.1 GCF_019242285.1 Bradyrhizobium sp. | reverse complement strand
GGCGTGGAGCGCAAACGCACGCTCCTCGAACGAGAAGCCCCCGCTTCACGGTCCACGTGAGCTTGATGATCCCAGCTCGGGGGACCGGAGACTTTCACATCGCTGCGGCGCGAGGAAAACCCGTTTCACCCGGACAGCCGCCCTTGTCGCAAAGCGGGCCAAGACGCGTTGATCGAGCTCAACCGAGCCCCTCCACGACGACCGCCCCGGCCGCTCGTACAGAAAATCCCGACTCGACGCTTGACATGCAACCTTTTGGTTGCCTATTATCCAGGCCATGGATGAAGTCTTCAAAGCGCTGGCAGATGCCTCACGGCGAACCCTGCTGGACCGGCTTCACGCCAGAAACGGGCAGACCTTGAACGAGCTCTGCGACGGCCTCGCCATGACACGTCAGGCGGTGACGAAACATCTTGCCATTCTCGAAGAGGCCAACCTCGTCACCACCTACAAGCACGGCCGCGAGAAGCTGCACTACCTCAACCCGGTGCCGATCCACGAGATCGGCGAGCGGTGGATCAGGAAATTCGAGCGCGGCAAGCTCGCCGCGCTCTCCGAACTGAAAAAACAACTGGAGAAACGCGATGAGTAAGCCGGAATTCGTCTACACCACCTATATCGAGACGACGACCGAGAAGCTGTGGCACGCGCTGACCGACGGCGACTTCACTGAACGCTACTGGTTCGGCCATCGCGTCACGTCCGACTGGAAGGTCGGCTCGCCCTACGGCTTCGCGAACCAGGGCAATCCGACCGTCGAAGGTGAGGTGCTGGTCGCTGACCCGCCGCGGCGTCTCGCCTATACCTGGAACAACCGCAAGGAAGAAGCCAAGGGCGAAGGCACCTCGCGGGTCACCTTCGATCTCGAGCCGCGCGGCAAAGTGATCAAGCTGACCGTCACCCATGACGAGCTCGGCGAGGACGGCAAGACCCTGCGCGACATCTCCGGAGGCTGGCCGATGGTGATCGCGAGCCTGAAGAGCCTTCTGGAGACCGGCAAACCATTGCCGGCCGACCTCCCATCGCAGAGCACGAAGGAGCTCTCCTGTGCCTAGGCCCGAATTCGTCTACGTCACCTATATCGGGACCACGCCGGAGAAACTCTGGGAGGCGCTGACCGACAGCGCGTTCTCGCGCAGCTACTGGTTCGGCACCGAGCTGCGTACCGACTGGACGGTCGCCGACAAGTTGCTGGACGGCATCTCCAAGGGCTGGCCCGCGATCCTGTCCAGCCTGAAGAGCCTTTTGGAAACCGGCACCGCGCTGGCGATCCCTATTTCCGCGCTCGGCATCGAAGGACATTGATGATGCAACTGGACCAGTTCAAGCCCGCCACCGTCTACACCATCTACATCGCCTCCACGCCGGAGAAGATCTGGGAGGCGCTGACCTCGGCCGAGTTCAGCAAGAACTATTTCTTCGGCAATTCGGTCGAGGTCGAGCCGAAGGTCGGCGGCGCCTATATCGTGCGGACGCCCGACGGCGCCCTGCATATCTCGGGCGAGGTGTTCGAGTATGATCCGCCGCGGCGGCTCACCGTCACCTTCAACGTCAACTGGCCGGCGCTGATCGAGAAGCTCGGGCCGACGCTCGTCACCTACGAGATCGAGCCCGCAGGCGACGCCGTGCGCCTCACCATGACCGAATCCCATGACCGCCCGCTTTCCGACGACATCCTGTGCGGCGGACGGCAGGGCTGGCCGGCGATCCTCTCCAGCCTGAAGAGCGTGCTGGAGACCGGCAAGCCGCTGGCGGTCAAGATGGCCCCGCCGCCGCGGATGCTCGCGGCGCTAAAGGCGATGGGGATCGAGACGCCGTAATCCTTCGCCGCAAACGCGGTGCATCCTCTTGGCGCGCAATCAGACCACCACCGGCGCGACGATGCGGCGGTAGAGGTGCCAGGTGGCGTGTCCCAGCACCGGCACGGTGATGACCAGGCCCAGGAAATACGGCAGCGAGGACACGACCAGCAGCAGCACGATCACCGCAGCCCAGCCGATCATCGACAGCGGGCTTGCGACCACGGCGCGCACGCTGGTCACCATCGCGGTGACGAAATCGACGTCGCGGTCGAGCAGCAGCGGGAACGACACCACGGTCAGCGAGAACAGGATCAGGGACAGCGCGGCGCCGTCGAGATTGCCGATCGCGAGGAACAACAGGCCCTCATTGGAGGTGAGCACCACCGTCATGAATTCGTGCAGGCTCGAGAACGAGGCGTTGAGCCCGATCAGGAGCGCGATCAAGAGCCTGATCTGGTACATCCAGATCACGAAGAAGAACAACGTCACAAAGGCCATCCACCCGATCTCGCTGCGCGAGGTCACCGCCGACCAGATCGCGCCGAGCGAGACCGGCAGGCCGGCCTCGCGGCGGCGGCTCACCTCGTAGAGTCCCGTCGCCACGAACGGGCCGATCAGGGCAAATCCCGCGGCGAGCGGATAGGCCAGATACACCATGCCGAAGGCGGTCAGGCACAGCACGGTCAGGATGCCGCCGCCGGCATAGAGCATGCCGAAGGCGAGGCCGTAGAGCGGCATCGCCTGGAAATCGCGCAGACCCTGCCCGATCGCCTCGGCGATGTCCGCAATGGTGATGCGCCGCACCACCGGATCGACCTTGCCGGAGATGGATGCCATCGGCGACTCCCCAAATTGATCGCGTATTGAGGCAGGTGCCGGAGAAGCGTGTGTTGATCTGCGTCAAGAGGAATATGCGCAGGAGAGCACTTTCTTCGGTCGGGCTCGCGAAGGCGCGGCTTCCGCGGGCACACCGCAAACGCTATCCTCCCTGCATGTAGCGCACCGGGTTCTCCTTGTCCGCCTTGAAGATCGCCGCGGCTTCGGCAAACGGCGATCCGACCGCAGGTGCGTTCAAATCAGCGAATTTTTCAAAGCTGAAATTGTTGTTGCCCGCCCGCAGCTCGCCGAGCTTGCCGGCATAGCAGGAAACGAGCGGCTTCCGGCCCCTGGTGATCGACACGTAGACGCTGATGTAGTTCTTTTGCAGCGCGACGCCGATCACCGGCCATGGCGTCGTCTTGCCGGACTTGATCGCATATTGAAGCCGGCCGTAGCCGATCATCGTCATGCGCATGCCCGCTTCGCCCGCAGGCGTCCCGGCATGGAAATGACACTTCAGGCCGGGGGCGGCTCTTCGTATCAGAGCATCCAGCTCTTCAAGCTCGGCGGTTCGGGCGGGATCGAAGGCGAAATAGGCCTCGAGACTGCCCGCGTCGACCCGGAACATCCCTCGCCTCCGCTGCTATCCACCGAGCGCGGTCTTCACCAGGCCGCTGGCTTTGCCGAAATCCATCTGGCCGGCATACTTGCCCCGCAGCACGGCGATCACCTTGCCCATGTCCTTCATGCCGGCGGCTCCCGTCTCGGTGACGGCGGCTGCAATCGCCGCCTTCACCTCGTCGTCCGACATCTGCTTCGGCAGATAGGCCGAGATCACCGCGATCTCCTCGCGCTCGGCGGCGGCGAGCTCGGCGCGGCCGCCCTTGTCGTAGAGCTCGACCGCCTCGTGGCGCTGCTTGATCATCTTCTGCAGCACGCCAAGCAGCTCGCCATCCGACAGCGGCGGCTTGCCCTGCCCGCGCGCGTCGATGTCGGCGTTCTTAATGGTCGAGTTGACCATGCGCAGCGTGGAGAGCTTGCGCTCGTCCTTGGCCTTCATGGCCTGCTTGACCGCGTTGTTGATGTTTTCGCGCAACATGGTCTTGTCCTCTTCAATTCCTTGATCGGCTGATCTAGGCCCTCCGCGCGGCGGAAACAATCCGGTTTCGGCCGCGCTGCCCACCCTCGGAGACGACCATGCCCGCCGACCCCATCGAGATCAGGCTGCTGACGCCCGACGAGGCCGCGCTCTATCGCGACATCCGCCTCGACGGGTTGCGCGAGACCCCGGACGCCTTCGCCTCGACATTCGCGCGCGAGGACGCGATGACGCTTGCTTGGTTCGCGGAGCGGATCGTCAGGGGCAACATCTTCGGCGCGTTCTCCGGTGACGCACTCGTGGGGGTAGCTGGTTATTGGCCGCAGGAAGGCGCCAAGGTCAGCCACAAGGCCGGACTTTGGGGCATGTATGTGCGGCCCGCCGCGCGCGGTTCGGGCATCGGCGGGCGCCTGATCGAGGCGGTCGTCGGCCACGCCACGGGACGGGTCGAGCTGCTTCAACTCGGTGTCGCCAGCGGCAACGAGGCCGCCTTGCGGCTCTACCGGAAAATGGGCTTCTCCGAATATGGCCGCGAAATGAAGGCGTTGAAGCAGGATGGCCGGTACATCGACGAGATCCTGATGGTCCGGTTCCTCACCCCGGACTGACGCAACCTGCAAAAGCGCGCATGTGAATCCGCCGTCAATCG
>NZ_JAFAVV010000846.1 GCF_019242285.1 Bradyrhizobium sp. | reverse complement strand
TGATGATCAGATCCTTGCCGCGCCCGACGATGTGGACATAGCCCCTGGCGTCGATCTTGCCGAGATCGCCGGTGATGAAGAAGCCGTCGGGCTTGAATTCGGCGGCAGTCTTTTCCGGCATGCGCCAATAGCCTTTGAAGACGTTGGGCCCCTTCACCTCGATCATGCCGATCTCGTCGGCGCCGAGCAGCGCGCCGCTCTCCGGATCGGCGATGCGGACGGAGACGCCGGGCAGCGCGTGGCCGACGGCGCCGGCGACACGCGCGCCGTCATAGGGGTTGGAGGTGTTCATGTTGGTCTCGGTCATGCCGTAGCGCTCGAGCACGGCGTGGCCGGTGCGCGCCTCCCATTCGCGATGGGTGTCGGCCAATAGCGGCGCCGAGCCGGAGACGAACAGCCGCATGTGCTTCGTCGTCTCCTTGTTCAGCGCAGGGTTCTGCAACAGCCGCGTGTAGAAGGTCGGCACGCCCATCATCACGGTGGCACGCGCCATCAGCCTGATGATCAGGTCGGGATCGAATTTCGGCAGGAAGATCATCGTGCCCCGCGCGAACAGCGTGACGTTGCTCGCCACGAACAGGCCGTGGGTGTGGTAGATCGGCAGCGCATGGATCAGCACGTCCTTGTCCGTGAAGCGCCAATAGTCGACCAGGGTCAGCGAGTTCGAGGCCAGATTGTCGTGGCTCAGCATCGCGCCCTTGGAACGGCCGGTGGTGCCGGACGTGTAGAGGATGGCGGCGAGATCGTCATCGCCGCGGGGGATCGTCCGGAAGTCGCTGCTCGCCTTGTCGGCGGCTTCCGTCAGCGAGCCGGTGCCATGGGAATCGAGCGTTTCCACCTTCGCCCCGACCTTGGCCGCGATCTTCGCGATCCCTTCCGCCTTCGACGGATCGCACGCGACCAGCGACGGCTCGGCGTCGGTGATGAAATATTCCAGCTCGTTCAGCGTATAGGCGGTGTTGAGCGGCAAATAGATCGCGCCGGCGCGCACCGTGGCGAGATAGAGCACGAGGCCGGAGACCGATTTCTCGGTCTGCGCCGCGACGCGGTCGCCGACTTTGACGCCGCGGGCGACGAGCACATTGGCGAACTGGCCCGCCCGCGCGATCAGATCGCCGTAGCTGATGTGCTGGCCGTCCTGGGTCTCGATCGCGAGCCGCTTCGGATCGTCGAGCTCTGCGAACAGGCGCGAAAACAGGTTGGCGTCGGCGGTGGTGTTCATGCGACAATTCCGCGGATGGGCGCTGGACGTGGCTGCATTAGCAAGAACGCCCCCGCAAAAGCAACGGAGATGCAAAGGACATGGTTGGTATGGCCAAGGGTGGAAGACGCGTTGGCTGGGTGACCGGCGGCGGCAGCGGCATCGGCGAGGCCGGCGCCGAAGCGCTGGCCGCGGACGGCTGGGCGGTGGTGGTGTCGGGGCGGCGCAAGGACGCCCTCGACCAGGTGGTGGCGAAGATCACCAAGGCCGGAGGCGAGGCCGAGGCGATGGCGCTCGACGTGTCGAACGCCGCCGATGTCGAGAAGGTGGCGGAACAGATCGTTGCCAGCCATGGTCGCATCGACCTCCTGGTCAACAGCGCCGGCATCAACGTGCCGAAGCGGCGTTGGGCCGACATGGAGCTGGAGGGCTGGAACAGGTTGGTCGAGATCAATCTCAACGGCGTGCTCTATTGCATGAAGGCCGTGCTGCCGACGATGCGGCAACAGAAGGACGGCTGCATCATCAACGTCTCCTCCTGGGCCGGCCGCCATGTCTCGAAAATGCCGGGCCCGGCCTACACCACGACTAAGCATGCGGTGCTGGCGCTGACGCACTCCTTCAACATGGACGAATGCGTCAATGGCCTTCGCGCCTGCTGCCTCTCCCCCGGCGAGGTCGCGACCCCGATCCTGAAGCTGCGCCCGGTGGTGCCCAGCGACGAGGAGCAGGCCAAGATGCTGCAGCCGGAGGATCTCGGCCGCACCATCGCCTTCGTTGCCAGCCTGCCGCCGCGGGTCTGCATCAACGAGATCCTGATCAGCCCGACCTGGAACCGCGGCTTCATCCAGACGCCCGCGAGCCGGGATTGATGGTTGGCCATCGTCCCGGCGCGCGCCGGGACGATGCGAGAAGAGGTCAAACAATGATCTCATTCAGCTCCTTGCCGGAATGCTCCGGCACCATCATCGCGACGCCGACCGCCATCGCCACCATCAGCACGGGGATCAGGAGGAAGGAGAGCGCGAACGAGCCGGTGTGCTGCTGCAGCGCGACGGTGACGAACGGAAACAGCACGAAGCCGATGAAGTAGGCGATCGCCCAGACCACGCCGTTGGCGGCGCCACGGATCCGGGTCGGAAACACCTCGGCCGTCAGCGTCGTGCAGGGTCCCCAGAAGCCGAGGAAGCCGAAGCTCCAGGCGAGCCCGAAAATCCACAGCAGCACGCGGTCCTGCGCGTACACCCACAGCGTCATGAAGATCGCGCCCTCGATCAGCGTCACCACGAAGGCAAGCCTGCGCCCGATCTTGTCGGCGAGCCAGCCGGCGATGCAGAGGCCGAGGAAACCGACCACGCCCCAGCAGACGTAGAACAGGCTGTACTCGGTCGTCGACCAGTGCTTCTCGGTGGCGAGATAGAGCGGCATCCAGCCGCCGACCGTGCCGTAGATGCAGGTGCTGCAGCAGGCGACGAACAGCGCGACCAGCGTCGCCGGCAGCACGTCCGGCAGGAACACCTGGCGGATGCCCACCGCCTTCGCCTTGCCGAACCAGGCGCTGTCGTCCTCGCTGATGCGGCCGCCATGGGCCAGCGTCTCGGCGATCCGCCGCTTGCGGTCCTGCGCCCGCACCCAATAGGGCGATTCCGGGCAGGTAGCGCGGACATAGATCGCGAGCAGCGCGATCACGCCCGGCACCATCACGGCGACGCGCCAGCCGAAATCAGCGGCGACCAGGCCGGTGATGCCGCCCGCCAGCGAGGCGCCGAGGCACCAGGTCGAGCGCGTGATGCTGATCACCCGGCCGCGCAGGCGCGCCGGCCAGGTCTCCGCCACCAGCATCGAACCCAGCGACCACTCGCCATTGAGGGCGAAACCGAGCAGCGAGCGGGCGGCGACGAAGGTCACGAAGGTCGGCGCCAGCGCCGCGACCGGCATCATCAGCGAGAACAGCGCGATGTTGACGGCGAGCAGCGTGCGGCGCCCGAGCCGGTCCGACAGCCATGGCCAGAAATACAGCCCGGCAATGCCGATCAAGAGCGCGATCTGCAGGCCGGAGCGATAGTCCGGCACAGTCAGCGCAAACTCCTTGATCACCATCGGCGACACCAGCGCGAAGATCACGCCGTCCATGCCGTCGAATCCCCAGCCCAGCGCATTGGCGAGCGCGATGTGCCAATGCGTCCGCGAGATGTCGGCGCCGCCGGCGACTGCGCGGTAGTTGGCGTGCTGCAGATGCCGCTGTTCGAGCGGTCCGATCTCCTCGCCTGCCGGCCGTGCCGCAGGCGCGGCCAATCCATCCGCCGTGATGCTGCTCATGGTCGTCCTCCCTGTGCGCCGCGTCTTTATCGGCGGCGCTCGTCGCCGGCGTTCTTGTCCGTGCCGGTCGAGCGAGGCTGAACCAACTCACCCATGGCAGCAAGCCAATTGCTCGCCGCAGCGCACCGCGCTTCCGCTTGGTGGAAAATCTAGTCCCCCTCGGCATAAGCGCCAAGCTACGGACGGCTGCAGGCTCGGTTTCAGCCATCACGTTAAATTATCTCCCGAAACTCCACGGAGAACCTCCCGTAATTCGCAGCAACGACGGCGTGGAACGCAACCCCCAACATCGATCGGCGCCGTCGTTGGCTCTTCTCATCCCGGCGGATGGACCGCCGGTCGTTTCAATCAATCGGGAGACTCTCCAATGTCGAAGCGTATTGCACTCTTGTCCGCCGCCGCCTTCAGCGCCCTCGCGCTCACCTCGACCTTCGTCCTGCCGGCGCGTGCCGAGGAGAAGACCGTGATGGTCGGCGGCGCGGCCATGTTCCCCTCCAAGAACATCATCCAGAACGCGGTCAACTCCAAGGACCACACCACCCTCGTCGCCGCGGTGAAGGCCGCCGGCCTGGTCGAGACGCTGGAAGGCAAGGGCCCGTTCACGGTGTTCGCCCCGACCAACGCCGCCTTCGAAAAGCTGCCCGCCGGCACCGTCGACAGCCTGGTCAAGCCGGAGAACAAGGCGACGCTGACCAAGATCCTCACCTACCACGTGGTCGCCGGCAAGTACGACGCCCACGACCTCACCGACGGCAAGATGCTGAAGACCGTCGAGGGCGAGGAGCTGACGGTCAAGCATGCCGACGGCAAGATCTGGATCATCGACGCCAAGGGCGACAAGTCGATGGTGTCGATCTCCAACGTGCACCAGTCGAACGGCGTCATCCATGTGGTT
Source organism: Bradyrhizobium sp. (assembly GCF_019242285.1). Taxonomy (GTDB): domain Bacteria; phylum Pseudomonadota; class Alphaproteobacteria; order Rhizobiales; family Xanthobacteraceae; genus Bradyrhizobium. Next base: position 1,926 of record NZ_JAFAVV010000846.1, on the reverse strand, counting down.
GACACCGTGCTGATGCCGGCATCCTGATCCGCGTGTCCTGATCTCTCCCAAGGGGATGCGCGATTGCGAGCCGGGGCCTGCTCCGGCTCGCATTTTTGTGAAGGCGATGCGCGGTCTGCATCGACTTCATAGCCCGCCTGCAGTAACGAACCGTGTCGTTCCGGCGTATAAACGCCGTGACCGAATTCAACAGGGAGCCGCCATGTCCAGCGTTGCAGCCGCCGACAGCCACACCGCGACCGCGCCGGCGAAGGTCATCCAGCCGGCCTGGGTCCGCGCCATGCACTGGACCAACGCCTTCGCGATGGTGCTGATGATCATGTCGGGCTGGCAGATCTACAACGCCTCGCCGCTGTTCGGCTTCACCTTCTCGCATTCGATCACGCTCGGCGGCTGGCTCGGCGGCGCGCTGCTCTGGCATTTCGCGGCGATGTGGCTGCTGATGGTCAACGGTCTGCTCTATCTCGCCATGGGTTTCGCGACCGGCCGCTTCCGCAAGAAGCTGCTGCCGATCACGCCGGGGGGCGTGATCTCGGACGTCAAGGCGGCGCTGACCTTCAGGCTCGCCCATGACGATCTCTCCACCTACAACTACGTGCAGAAGCTGCTCTATGCCGGGATCATCGCGGTCGGAGTCGTCATCGTGCTGTCGGGCCTGTCGATCTGGAAGCCGGTGCAACTGCACTGGCTGGTGGTGCTGTTCGGCGACTACGCCTATGCCCGCTACGTGCATTTCTTCTGCATGGCCGCGATCTGCGCCTTCCTGATCGTGCATGTGCTGCTCGCATTGCTGGTGCCGAAGAGCCTGCGCGCCATGATCATCGGCCGCTGAAGGACATAGAGGAGAAAGCATCATGGGTCGCATGCGCAAGCTTCTGATCCCCGGCGTCGACAAGAAGCTCCTGGTCAAGGACGCGATCAAGGTCATGCCGGACTTCACGCGCCGGCGCTTCATCGCGGGCGGCGCCAGCCTCGGCGCGCTGACGCTGCTCACCGGCTGCGACGTCGTGAACAGCGATTCGGCCGACCAATTGCTGGCGCAGGTCTCGAAATTCAATGACTCGGTGCAGGCCTGGATCTTCAATCCCGACGCGCTGGCGCCGACGTTTCCCGAGAGCGCCATCACCAAGCCGTTCCCGTTCAACGGCTATTACGAGGTCGACGAGGCACCGGAGATCGCGGGCCCGGACTGGAAGCTCGAGGTGCGCGGGCTGGTCGAGAACAAGAAGTCCTGGACGATCGACGAGCTCTATCAACTGCCGCAGGTCAAACAGGTCACGCGCCACATCTGCGTCGAGGGCTGGAGCGCGATCGGGAGCTGGACCGGCACGCCCTTGCGCGATTTCCTGAAACTGATCGGCGCCGATACCAGCGCGAAATATGTCTGGTTCCAGTGCGCCGACAAGGACGGCTACAACTCGCCGCTCGACATGCGCACCGCGCTGCATCCGCAGACCCAGATGACGTTCAAGTTCGCCGACGAGATCCTGCCGCGCGCCTACGGCTATCCGATGAAGATCCGCGTGCCGACCAAGCTCGGCTTCAAGAACCCGAAATACGTGATCTCGATGGAGGTCACCAACGACTACAAAGGCGGCTACTGGGAGGATCAGGGCTACAACTCGTTCAGCGGGAACTAAGGTGTTGCCGTCATTCGCGGCTGCGTAGCCGCGTGGGGTGGGCTAAGACGCGCGAGCGTCGTGCCCACCATCGTATCAACAGCACGACCCTGAGCGGTGGGCACGCTGTAACCTTTGCGTGGCGGGCCGCCATGCATGCGCCCGCTAAGCCCACCCTACGAGCTTCGTCGCGTGACGCGGCGCTTCACTCACATTTCAAACAGCGGAGAGGACGCACGTCTGCATTCTCGCGACGTGAATCGTCCGAGCCGTGCACAGACATCACCCTCGAATCGAAGAGGGCGCA
>NZ_JAFAVV010000765.1 GCF_019242285.1 Bradyrhizobium sp. | reverse complement strand
CATCATCACGGTCATGCGCTCAGACCGTACCAAATATGCAAGCGGCGCGCTCTGGCATGGCACCGCGGAAGAAAACGAAGCAACAGCAAATGGGACCCAGACCTACTTCGGGACGTACTCAGTGAATGAGGCAGACCGCAGCATCGCAGTTCATGTTGAAGGTAGTTCCTTTCCGAATTGGAATGGCGCAGATCAGAAGCGCTTCGTTGCGATCACGGGAGATCAGCTCACGCTAACCATTCGCCCCCCGAGCGGGGAGAGCGTCGATGTGATTTGGAAGCGAGCGAAATGACCACCCACAATCGGGTTGGTTCTGGCTCTTTGCCGAACAAGGTTGACGCCCATTGCCATCTCGGTTCTCGGCAGCGGACCGGACGCAGGCCGTGCTGGCCATGACCGCTGCTTGCGACCCGGAACTGACTTTCCAACCGCTCAATTCCTGCGCTAGTGTCAGCCCACCGAGTACCAAAAAGGGCAGAACATTGGAGGGAAACTTCTTATGTCCAAGTTAAAATGCCTTGTTGCCATCCTTGGGTGGATTATTGCGGCGTATCCGGCCTTTGCCGATGACCGCGAGAAGGTGATCGGCATCTGGAAACTGGTTTCTCAAGAAATTGAAATTCAAGCCACCGGACAGAAAGAACCCGTCTTCGGACGCTCCCCTACGGGATACGCAATTTTCACGGCTGAGGGCCGTGTAATGTTTGTCCTAACTGGAGAGGGGCGCAAGCCACCACAAACGGTCGAAGATCGCGCCGATCTGTTAAACAGCATGGCCGCTTACACCGGCATGTACCGTCTCGAAGGGGACAAATGGATTACGAAGGTCGATGTTGCTTGGAACCCTGAATGGGTGGGCACCGAGCAAACACGGTTCTTCAAATTAGACGGGGATCGCCTTCAAGTCACTTCGACGTGGCGAATAATGCCAAACTGGGCAGATAAGGGGATGCAGAGGAGCCTCCTCGTATTCGAAAAAACGAAATAGAAGTTTTAACAACCTACCTTCGCGGGCCGGGCGACTATGAGTGCATGCGCCGCGCGTGCGTTCCCCAGCGCCTTCGGCTACATCGCATAAGTCTCTTGTTGGCCCGAAGCGGCCATATTCGCCACTTAAGAGGGCAGTTCCCAACACGGAATCCCAACACGGGGCTATTGCCCGCCCAATATTTGAGCCATCCGAACCGGAGCACAGCGATGCGCCGACGGCGCGATGTGAGCTTGGCAGTGGCCGCCGCCTTCACCTTCTTCGTCGCGGGAAGCACGGCCGCGTCGGCTGATTGCCGCGGCGAGGTGGAGACCGCATTTCAGAAGCTCGAGAAGCCGCACCGGCCATACCGAAGCGGAGTGACGGCTGGGGGCTATCGGGCAACCATCGAATTCATTCCACCCGACCGGGTGCGGTTAATCGTGGACTCAGCCAACGACTGGCTGGAGGGAATCCCGGGCTCAGCCAATTGGCTGCGGGGAATCCTGGCCTACTTCGCAGGTCCAGATCCAATCGAAACGATCCAGATCGGCAATCGGACGTGGAAGCGCGTGAACCAAAAGTGGCTTGAGTATAGGTCTCCGAAAATATCTCCCACCGGCCTCCCTCCTCTCGAGATGACGTCTGAGACGGCGTTTGCCTGCCTTGAAGACATCGCCTTCGAGGGCAAGACTTATGCCGGCTACCGAATAAGTTTCCCGCCAACGCGAGGCGCTGTGGTGGTGGAGTTTGGCGCCGACATAAGCAAGACGCAGGAAGAAGTCTCGAGGGCCTGGAAGAACGCACCACCGATCTGGCGCACGATCTTGGTAGACCGTGAGACAGGGCTGCCAGAAAATCAGATACTATCGGATAAGGAGGAACTCGATAGCCCCATATCGAAGATACATTACACCTATCCCAGCGACCTCACCATTGAGCCTCCAGCGCAATAGGCGCTGCGCCGTCGTTTTGGCGGCTGAAGGTTTTTCCTTTTCGAATTCGCCAAGCCCGGCTTATGCCACGATCCAAACAGCCTTGGCGCGCAGAACGTCGTTTCCCGGCACATGGCGCCACATCGCGGACGTGCGGCTGCGGCCGCCATACGACCGTCGCTTTTGACCCGAACGGACAGCACACGCGGCTTGGATTAGTCCGGGATCACGCGTAGTCCTTGCTGATGAATGAGTAGGGAATCGAACTGCCGATGCGTCCAACTGTTCTATTCCAGACCACGCTTGTCGTCGCCGCGCTGGCCGCGGGTTCCAGTGCTGTACTTGCCGGCCACGGCGTACCGGTTGCTGAGTCCTGCCCAGATGCGCCAGAGGTTCGCTACTTCCCAGTCGGCACGTTCGGACCCGTGACTCCGAGTTTGTTCGGGAATGGTACTCGAAGAATCTTGTTGCGATGGGAGAACCCTCGCTTTCTTGCGGGTTGTTGGAGGACACGGAAAGCTATCGTTTCTTATGGCTTCCGTCGTTTCGCAATTCTGTTGCGATACGAGTTTTTCGGGGCAGTGACGACTACGGCCTCGAAGCCGTGATCCTGGATGGCCCCGGCCGCTACGATCCGAAGGCTGGCCGCTACGATCCGGCGCATGTGTCCCGGTGCGTCACGAGGGCATTGTCCCGCGATGAGTGGCAAACGGTCATCGCTCGACTCGAGGAAGTACAGTTCTGGCAGATGACGACGACAGGCGGCAATCTCGGTTTAGATGGGGCCGAGTGGATCGTAGAGGCGCGTCGCCATGGGCGATATCATATTGTCGACCGCTGGGGAGGCTCCGACTCTGCCTTGGGGTCACTCGGAAGGCTTTTTATCAATCTCGCGGATCTAAAGGCTGTCCGCTCCTGACTATGCACTTCCGGAATTGGCCCGATGGAGAAGACCACCAGGGCTACGCCAGGTCGGTTGTCTGAGATGGTGTCGACCAGATTTGCTCGACGTGAGACTTTCGGCCCCTGACAAGGAGACACTGACGGCTCGCTTCGACAGGCTACTCCGGCTCGCGCGCGACCAAAACAATTCACCCCTCCGCGCGCAGGGCCGCCTCGACGCGCTGGATCAGCCGCTCCCGCATGGCAGGTACGGGCACGACCCCGGCGAGCAGGAGGAAGACGCGGACGATCGGCAAATAGGGCTGCATCGCCGCCGTCAGCACCGCAGGGGCTATGCCGGCCAGCCGCGCATACTCCGCCTGCAGAACCGAATTGACCGTGGCCCGCTCAGGATCGTCGGCGTGTTCCGGGCCAATCTCGGCAAGCAGGACATGGCAATTTGCAATCTCGTAGGCGGCGGGCGCACGAGCCGCGCCGAGCCAGTCGATCAGTCTCGGACCCTGCGCCGTCATGATCACGTTGCGGGGCTGAAGATCGGAATGGCACAGCACGTCATCGGGCGTGAGGTGCTCGATCAGCGCGAGGACGCCGGTGGTGATGCGCTCCGGAAGCACGCTGCCGCCGAACCGCAATCTGGCGCCCATCGCCTCGCGCAGCGAGAGGGCGTCCGGCGGCGGTCGCGTCTTGTGAACGGCAAGGCAGAGCGTCGCAAGGGTTGCGCCCGCTTGTTCACGCGTGATGGCGCCCGTGCGCGTAGCCTGCATCAGGGTCGGCCCATCGAACCGCGGCAGCACGATGCCAAAACGGCCGTCCAGGGTGACTTCGCCGAGCACCTCCGGCGCTGGGCCGCCGGCGGCGAAGACCGCGCGGGTCATTTGCGTCTCATGCTGGACGACCCACTGCGGAATACCTGGCTTGGACAACTTGACGACCTGACCGGGCGCCCAGGCGTGGACATCAGCGAAGACGCCTTCGCCGATCTTCTCTCCCAGCGATCCCTGCATGCCCGTTCTCCGCCGTGATAGAGGAAACACCGGCAGCGAGCAAAAAGGAACCCCTCCCGTCGCGGGCCGCCGGACACTATGATCGCCTTTCAACCTGCAGAGACCTTCGTCCACTCTGCCAAATGGTGCCTCCGGTTGTGGCCCGACCGAGAACCGTCAGGCCTACGCCATGTCGGCTGTCTAAGACGGTGCCGACCAAGATTTGCTCGGCATGAGACTTTCAGCCCCGGACCCATCTCGGAAGTCGGGCGGCCAAGTTTGCTGTGCTGCGATAAAGCCACTTCCGGTAAGCTGGCCCCACCGGCTCCAAAGGAGATATGTCCATCATGCTGGACCGCATTCTCGATGCAGCAACCGACAACCTCAGGTTCGCGAAGATTCTGGTCCAAATGGGTCTCGATCCGAACAACGTGACGTGGGACGCCATCTTCAACCGTCTGCTGGAAATCTTTCTGCACAACATCACGCTTGCCAATATGTTCGCCCTGGTCGGCGCGATCTTCTTTGTCGCCACATTGCTGACGCACACGATGGTGCCGCTGCGGGTCGCGAACATGATCGGTTGCGCATTCTTCGCCATCTTCGGTGCGCTCACCGGAGCCGTCACGACCTTTCTTCTTTATCTCCTGATGATTCCCATCAATGCCTACCGTCTCCGTCAAATGCTCGCTCTCGTGAAGAAGGCGCGCACCGCAACACAGGGCGACATGTCGATGGAGTGGCTCAAGCCGTTCATGACCGACCGCAAGTATCGCAGGGGCGATATCTTGATGAAGAAGGGTGACGCGGCCAACGAAATGCTGCTGACCGTCACCGGCAAATTCCGGGTCATCGAAATCAACGTCGAACTTCCGGCGGGGCGTTTGATGGGCGAGCTTGGTTTCCTCACGCTCGACAACCGCCGGACCGCGACGATCGAATGTATCGAGGATGGCCGCGTCCTGACTATCAGCTATGAAAAGCTGCTCGAGATCTACTTCCAAAACCCGCAGTTCGGCTATTACTTCCTTGTCTTGACCAGCCAGCGCCTGCTGGAAAATCTCGCGCGGGCCGAAGCCATCATCGCGCAGAACAAGATCGCGCCGCAGACGCCTGTTGCCAACTGACAGCAATCAGCCGATCAAAAGCAACGTTCGCCGATTCGATGCTTCTCCAGCAGGAAACGCTACTGTGAAAGGCGGGCTCTGCTCGGCTCAAATCGACTCAGACACATCGCGTGTATAGATGATCTCAAGCCGATTGCCGTGCAACTCCACTCTTTTAAGCAGCCCCTCTTTGGGTTCATAGAGTGCCGTCGCTAGTGCTGGCTTCCGGGTGGATCCGCACGAATCAAACTCCGGTTTGCCCCGATACATTTCGAAGAACTCCGCTTTGTCCTGAAACCCCGCTTCTCGGTAGACCAGATAAAGCCCGTCTCGCGTGTCAAGCACG
>NZ_JAFAVV010000750.1 GCF_019242285.1 Bradyrhizobium sp. | reverse complement strand
AGGGTGCGCTGACCGACGTCACCGCGCGCCGCATCATCGACGAGGTGATCGCGCCGCGCTTCAGAAGCGGCGATTTCGCCGGCGGCATCGACGCGGGCCTGACCCGCATCATCGGCGTGATCGACGGCGAGCCGTTGCCGCTGCCGGCGCCCGAGGCGACCCACGGGCGGGATTTCGATTGGAACAATTTCGGCACGTCGGCGGCCTTCTTCCTGTTCGGCGGCATCGTGGCCGGCGGCATTCTGCGCGCGCTGCTCGGGCGCTTGGTCGGCTCGGTCGCGGCCGCGACCGTCGTTGGCGTGCTCGCCTGGGCCGTGCTGGGATCGCTGCTGGCGGCGCTGCTGATCGCCGTCCTCGCCTTCATGCTCGTGATGTTCGGCGGCGGTGGCACATCGACCGGTCTCGGCCGCGGCGGCTATGGTGGGGGCTGGTCCGGCGGAAGCAGCGGCTCGAGCGGTGGCGGCTTCTCCGGCGGCGGGGGCAGCTTTGGTGGCGGCGGCGCTTCGGGGAGCTGGTAATGAGGATCGCGCGCATCGCTAGGCATCTGGTCGAGCACCATTGGCGGGTGCGGCGCATTTTCACGCGTCCGGTGCTCGACCGGATCGAGCAGGCCATCAGCGCGGGCGAAGCCACGCATTCCGGTCAGGTCCGCTTCGTGGTCGAAGGCGCGCTGGACGGCACTCCGTTGTTGCGCGATGAATCGGCGCGGGAGCGCGCACTCGACGTCTTCTCGCATTTGCGCATCTGGGACACCGCCCACAACAACGGCGTGCTGATCTATCTCCTGCTCGCCGACCGGAAGGTCGAGATCATCGCCGACCGCGGCATCGATGCGCAGGTCGGCGCGCCGGGCTGGGAGAACATCTGCCGCGACATGGAAGCCGATTTCACCGCAGGCCGGTTCGAGGCCGGCGTGCTCAAGGGCATCGCGGCGGTGTCGAACGAGCTTGCGACCTGGTTTCCGCCGCACGGCCCCGCCCGCAACGAGCTGCCGGACAAGCCGGTCGTGATGTAGGATATCCGGATCGCTCGATCGGCATCAAACGAGAACGGGAGGATACGATGGAGGAAACAGCGGCCCAACGCATGGCCGACCTGTTGTTCGCCGAGCATGTGGCCAACGCGGCGTTCATCACGCAGGACGGCCTTGCCTCGATCTCGGACGCCTATGACGTCCAGGATCGCCATGTCGCGCTGCTGCGTGCCGCGTATGGCGAGGCCGCAGGCTACAAGGTCGGATTGACCTCGAAGCCGATGCAGGTCTTCTGCGGCATCGATCATCCGATCGCCGGCGTGGTGCTGGCAAGCCGCGTGCATCGCACGGGCGCGCGCATCCGCCGCACCGATTTCGGCCGGCTCGGCCTCGAATTCGAGATCGCGGTCCGCATCGCCTCGGACGTGCCCGCGAGCACGACGCCGCTGACCGCGGCGGCGATCGCGCCTCACATCGGCGGCGTCGGCGCGGCGATCGAACTGGTCGACGACCGCGGCGCCGACTACACCAATCTCGACGTGCGCTCGCTGGTCGCCGACAATTCCTGGAACGGCGGCATCGTGGTTTCAGAGTTTGCTGCGCCGTGGCCGGATCTGGAGGCGGTGCTGGGCAAGGCGGCCAGGGACGGCGCGCCGATCGGCGAGGGCCATGGCCGCGACATTCTCGGCCATCCCTTCAATTCGGTGGCCTGGCTCGCAGCCCACCTCGCCACGCGCGGAGAAGCGCTGAAGGCCGGCCAGGTCGTGATGACCGGCAGCGTGATGAAGACGGTGTTTCCCACCGAGCCGGCGAGCTATCGTTTCGCGTTCGAAGGCCTCGGCGCCGTCGAGGTTGGCGTGGAGTAGTACGACTAAGCTTCGCCGGCGCGCGACAGCGCGGGCGAGGCGTGCCCACCGTCTTTCAGCAAACGCGCCGCGAGAGGGTGGGCACGCTTACGCCTTCGCCCGTTGAGCCATCGCGGACGTGTCGCTTTGCCCACCCTACGGGCCCGAGCCAGCGTCGGCTTGCGAGTCTTACCTGTGAGGTAATTGAGCCGCGACCCCGTGCGATCCTAATCTTCCCGCGCAATGTGGGAGGACCGTGATGAATCGACGATCCATGCTGACCTTGGCGGCGGCGGCCGGTGTCGGGATTGGCGCATCGAACGCGGCGGAAAGCCCCGCGTCCCGGTCGCGCTTCGTGGCGGCAAAAGACGGCACGCGGCTGTTCAGCCGCGATTGGGGACGCGGGCCTGCGATCCTGTTCGTCAGCGGGCTATGGCTCAACTCGCAGGCCTGGCAGTACCAGATGATCCGGTTGTGCGATGCCGGCTTTCGCTGCGTCGCCTTCGACCGCCGCGGCCACGGACGCTCGGACGATCCCGGTGGCGGCTACGACATGGATACGCTCGCCGACGACGTCGCGGCGGTGATCGAGCACTACGATCTGCACGACTTCGTGCTGGTCGGGCATTCGATGGGCGGCGCCGAATGCGTGCGCTATCTCACCAGGCATGGGAGCGGGCGGGTGCGCCGTCTCGTCCTGATTGCCCCGACCACGCCGTATCTGCCGAGAACGGCCGATAATCCGCAAGGTGTCGATCCGGCCGTCACGCAAGGGATGCGGGCGGCCTTGGTGAAGGACTTTCCGGGACTGGTCGGCGCGAACATCCGTCCCTTCGTCGAGCCGGGTACGTCCGATCGCATGATCGACTGGATCATGGCCATGATGTTCCAGACCTCGCTGCAGGCGACGATGGATTGCAACCAGGCGCTGTCGACCGCGGATTTCCGCGGCGAGCTGCCGCAGCTCGAACTGCCGACGCTGGTCATCCAGGGCGACAAGGACGTTTCGGTGCCGCTCGACATCAGCGGACGCCGGACGGCGGCGCTGATGAAGAACGCCCGTCTTGTGGTCTACGAAGGTGCGCCGCACGGCCTGATCTATACGCGGATCGAGCAACTGCATCAGGATATGGCCGCGTTCGTCGCGGTTTGAGGCGAGTCGCAGCGCGGGTTGGCGAAGCGTAAGCCGCCGTGACCTCGTCGGGTTGGGAGTGGCGGATTATGCCTTCGGCTAATCCGCCCTGTACCCTTTAGGGCGTCCTACGGACTGCGTCACGTCGACGGAAAAATTTCCGCCGCCGCCGTCCGCCGCCGAACTTTCGACCTATCATCACGTTGATGCTGCAGAACCAGGTCCGTTCGAAACCCAGGCTAGCAGCATGCGCCGGATTCTCATATCGCTTCTTCTCACCATGACCTCGGCCATGTCGGCGTCGGCCGCGGAGCTGACGGCCGATGCCGTCAACAAGGCCGACTTCCGCCAGCGCGCCTTTCACGAGGACCGGATCGACCCGTCCGTGATCAAGCTGCAGGTGCTGCTCGATCGCGCGCATTTCTCGCCGGGCGAGATCGACGGCAAGTTCGGCGACAACGCGCGCAAGGCGGCGGAAGCCTTCGCGAAATCCAAGGGGCTCGCCTGGCAGGACAAGATGACCCAGGAGATCTGGAATGCGCTGACCTCGCAGGACCAGGGGCCCGAGATCGTCACCTACAAGATCACGAAGCAGGACGTGAAAGGGCCGTTCCTGCCGCAGATCCCGGCCAAGATGGAGGACATGAAATCGCTGCCGGCGCTGAGCTATCGCAGCCCGCGCGAGGCGCTCGCCGAGAAATTCCACATCAGCGAGGAGCTGTTGTCGGAGCTCAATCCGAAGAAAACCTTCGACAAGGCCGATGACGAGATCGTGGTGACGAACGTGACGCAGCAGGAGAAAGGCAAGCGCCCGACGATCGCCCGGCTCAAGGTCGACAAGGAAAAGGAAGCGATCGAAGCCTATGATGCGGACGGCAAGCTCGTCGCCTTCGTGCCCGCGACCGTCGGCAGCGACGAGCGGCCGACGCCCGATGGCACGTACAAGGTGACCTCGTCGGACCCCAACCCGACCTACCGCTACAATCCCGATTACGGGTTCAAGGGCGTCAAGACGCATCAGCCGTTCGAGATCCAGGGCGGGCCGAACAATCCGGTCGGCGTCTACTGGATCGGCCTGTCGATCGGGCAGGGCTATGGCATCCATGGCACGCCGGAGCCCTCGAAGGTCGGCAAGACCGAGTCGCATGGCTGCGTGCGTCTCACCAACTGGGACGTGCGCTGGCTGGCCGAGAATCTGAAGCGGCGCGCGGTCGTGGAGCTGCATTGAGGGGTGCGAGGATGGCGCGCCGTCCCGCTCCCGCAGGAGTGCCCATGGAGGAGGTTCCGGCAGCTGCGCCCACGTCCCGTTCGTTTGTCGGGAGAACCGATGCGGGCATGTTGGCGCTATGGAATCCCACGCAATTCTCCACGATCGTGGATTACGACGCCTGGGAGCGCGAGTTGCTCAAGAACGAGGACATTCTGCAACACGTCCGCGCCGGACATCTCGTTCCGATCAACATTGGCCGCGACTTCGCGGCTGGCATCACCGCGCGAATTGAACCGCTTGCCGGTCCCAAATTGAGTGAACGGGAGGCTCGGTATCTTTTCGCATCGTCCGAACCTTATCTCTATGTGTCCGACGGTGAAATCTGTGTCAGCGGCCTCGAAGGCATCGGCCGCGACCCGCCTCCTTCCGGGGTCATGGCGATTGCACCCGGTCGTTACCAGGTCACCATCCACATGCTGAACTGGGACGACGAGCCCGGCGCCAAGGATGAGACTGGTCGGCCGGCAGCTCACGCGCTCCCGGACTTCCTCATTCTCGTCAGTCCCGAACCCACGCCCAACTCCGTCTATCGCACAGAGCTCGAGACTTTCGATCGGGCGGAAATTCGCAGAAAACTGCGCGAACGTCCCGATTGATCGGCGCTCGATTGCGGTGACGGTGCATCCAACTGACTCAAACGGGGCGAGAGCCCCATTTAATCGATGATCAGATCGCGATTGCGTTCTTTGCGTCGTCTATGCCCTTTCCAGTACGCAGGTCTATGGCCAGGTTCGCCTCGACGAATGGCCGCAATCGTCGTTCATGGCTCTCGACGGCGTCAGCCAGGTCACCAGTCGATCGGGCGATCTCCTCGGCAAGGACGTACGCGCCAACCAGCGCCAGACTGGTGCCCTGGCCGGTAAGTGGCGAGGGACAGTAGGCGGCGTCCCCGGCGAGCACGATCCGCCCATCCGACCACCGCTGCATGCGCACCTGCGCCATTTCGCTAGCGTAGAGGTCATCCGCCCGGTCGAGTTCCGCTACCAGCGTTCGGAAGCGTCCCCCGACGTCGCCGAACGGGGCCTTCAACGCGCACTTCTGAGCGACGGTATCTTGCAATGGCGGCTCCGCTTCTCCGTCGGCGAAGTAAAGCGCCACGCGAAGTTGATCGTTGGATCGATCGGGATAGACAATGATGCCCCGCTCGGGCGTGCGGAAAACGAGCTGCCAGGCATCGAGGCCAATGCTGTTGGACGTCGAATAGATCCCAGCATAAATTCCGGTACGGTGGACATACTCCTCGTCCCGGCCGAAGGCCAGGCGACGGATGCCGGAATGGAGACCGTCGGCGCCGACGAGCAGGTCGAAGCTTCGCTCTCCCCCGTTCCGCAGTTCTACACTGACGCAATCGCTCTGCTGACGGGCGGACACGACCTCGTCCCCAAAAACATAGGTCACGAAGTCCGAACCGGCGGAGAACAGGATCCGCGAGAGATCATCCCGGAAAAGTTCTATGTCGTCGCTGTTAAAGCGGCCACCGCTCAGGGTACGCTCGGTCGTTCGCTCGAGTTCGTTGTCATGCTCGTCACAGACGGACATGCCGCGAAAATGAGTTCGGCAGGCGCGCACTTCCTCGACTAGCTTCAACTCCTCTATCACCTTCAAGGCTGCGCCCCTCACGTCGACCGCTTGTCCTCCGCTGCGGAGGAACCGTGCGCGCTCGAAGACAGTCACCGTGTGGTCCTGCCTTGCCAGAAGCAAGGCAAGCGCACAGCCGGCTATGCCGGCGCCCTGGATAGCAACTTCCGCCATTGGTTTTTCCTTGAACCAGTTAGTCTGCAAAGCCACCCGTTCCCAGGACTAATGCTCTCTGTGATCAGTTACCACACTTTTCGCGGACGGCGCTTGGGTGTGCCGTCAGCTCTTGACAGCCTCCAGGGGCTTCCACGCCATCGCGCGACTCGATAAATGCCATCGAGCGGCCTTACCTGGCGACACGCGACTTGTCTGTTCTTCCTGGACCAATGCGCCCCCGCTACTTCGGCGCCCGGGCGGGACCCGCGTCGGTGAAGCCGATCACCGATTTGAGCCTTCCGTCGGCGGCGAGGATGGCAAAGACGGTGCCCTTGGTATAGAGCGGCGCATCGGCCGTGCCGCCGACAGTCCAGCTGAAGCGCACGTAGTTGTGGTGCGTGTCGATGCCGCTCGCCAAGCTCATCCGCCACCCCGGTGACTGCCCCTGGGCGAGCGGCAGCACCGACCGCTGCTGGGCATTAGCGATCATGGCATCGATAGCGTCGTGGCCGACGCCATCGCGCGAGGGGCCGACGTAGCTGCCGTCCTCGCTCCAGGTCTGGGCGATCAGGGCACGACGCCGCTCGGCGTCGCGCTCGTTCCAAATCGCGATGTAGTTCACGACGGCTTGGTTGATGTCCATGACGGTTCTTCCGGGGTTGACAGGCTCCGCGGCGTCGACACGCTGCAGCGATGATGCCACGCGGAGCCCGGCGGCCGTGACTACCATCGCGGTCAGGACTGTGCGTCTTTGCATCTTTCCCTCCTCCGGTCGGCGCACGGAGCGCTGCGAACTACCCGTGTTACTCGTGACATGAGCCCAGTCGAAGTTACGGCTCACTCTGCGTTGATCCGGCTGCGTCAAGCAGGCGCTACATATCGGCATTGCTTCATAAAGGACCAGTGCTAGTATCGTATCGGTATATATCAAAATCGATATGGGTTGCTTTC
>NZ_JAFAVV010000143.1 GCF_019242285.1 Bradyrhizobium sp. | reverse complement strand
CGACCAGCCGCAGGAGGTCGCGGACTTCATCCGCGCCGAGGGCGGCACCCCGGAGCGCACCATCATCAGCCACATCGACCGCACGATCTTCGACGAGGAGCGCCTCCTGCGCCTGGCCGAGAGCGGCGTCGTCATCGAGTTCGATCTCTTCGGCCAGGAGCATTCCTATTACCCGCTCGCCGATATCGACATGCCTAACGATGCCATGCGGCTGCGCCTGTTGCGCGCGCTGATCAATCATGGGCACCTGGACCGCATCGTGATCAGCCACGACATCTGCTACCGCACCCGGCTGACCCGCTATGGCGGCCACGGCTACCAGCACATCTATGCCAACGTCATCCCGATGATGCGCCGGCGCGGCTACAGCGAGACCGAGATCGAGACGATCATGGTGAAGACGCCGAGGCGGCTGTTGACGTTCGTCTGATGCAGCGAGGCCGGTAGCCCCGTCGGGATGAAGGTGCTGGTTCGCGCGTCCGCGCGAGGCAGAAATGGCGATCCCGGCATGACTCGAACATGCGACCTACGGTTTAGGAAACCGCCGCTCTATCCAGCTGAGCTACGGGACCGTGGTACCGCGCGCGACACGCGGGCACCTTGCTCAGGTCCATACCAGAGCGCAAGCCCGACCGGAAGGCCGCGGCGCCCCGAAAAATGAGGCCGCGCAGCCCTTGATCAGCTCCGAAATTGGCTTCCCTCGGCAGGCGTACGAGAAACTCTATCGCCGCCGAGGCGGCTCCAACCCTCGAAAGTTCGAGCCTGTAGCCTATTTATGGTCGACGACGTGCTTCAAAACGAGGCTCGAAAGCTGAGTCACCAGCGCCCGCAGGCGGGCGTTCTCTTCGAGCAGCACGATCATGTCATTGTTCAAATCTGAATCGAAGCCGTCATCGTCGTGATGGCGAACTTCCGGAATAACGCTCTCACTAGGCGGAAACACGTTTGGCATGACTGAAACTCCTTGTAACTGGACTCCGCCGAATCCCGTCAAAACAACTCATGTGCCCAACGGTCGCCTGAGTCGGCGTCGAAATTTGGACAGTTCGTGGGCAAATTGCAGCAGCCGTGCAGCAAACCGTAGGCGACGTTGTTCTAAGAGCAACATGCAAGCATTGATGCATGCCGAATCGAGGCGTCGCACCCGAGTCAATCGGATATGATGACTTCCCGATTCATGTCTTTGTCATTGGGTTGTCGCGCTCGTCCATGGCTTTGTCGCATGCATCCATGACGGGCTGTTTTTCGCCCAACCCGCCGCGCTCCGCGACCAATCCGGCCAGCGTTTCGCCCACTTCGCCGCTCTCGCGGTAGCCCTTGATCACACCTTCGCGATCAGCGAGGGGACGATTCTGGCTCATCTTCCATTTGCCCTCGATCCGCGAGATCGGAATCTCGACGCCGACGATCGCGCGCATCTGGGCAGCGACGAAATCCGCCGGCGCGTCGTCGACCTGCCACGGCGTCGCGCGCCGGCGCTCGCGGCTATCAGTGAGATCATCGAGCTGCCGGCGCAACCAGAGGTCATCGCGCATGATGCGCGGCCGGCCCCAGACATGGACGGTGGCGTAATTCCAGGTCGGGACCACTTTGCCGGTCTCCTGCTTGGTCGCGTACCAGGACGGCGTCACATAATCATGCGGGCCCTGGAACACGACGAGGCACTCCTCGACCGCCTCGAGCTCGCGCCACTGCGGATTGGCACGCGCGATGTGGAGGCGGAGCGTGCCATTCCCCGGCGCGCCATCGAGCACGAACGGGAAGGGATTGGCGAGCAATCCGGCCGGCCCCGCGGTGATCAACAGACCGAGCGGATGGCTGCGGATCAGCCCGTGCTGAACCTCAATGCGGTCCTCGCGGAAGGCGGGCGGCTGGTACATGGCGGTTTCCGGGGTCCTGTTCACCATCTTGACGCGAATATATCAGGCCGGTCGCGAACCCGCGAATAGGCTCCGGCGTCCCGGTCATGCTATTCTCTGGCGATCCAGAAAGGGCCGGACCACGGAGCAGGCGGCAAGCATGTCCTCGTCAGACGCTTCGAGCAACGCCGAAACCGCCCTGCCGCGCGCGCCGGGGCGCCGGCGCTCGCCCTTCTTCCTGCTGCTGGCCGCCGGGCTGTTGTTCTTCGCGGCAGCCGTCGGCGCATCCTACTACCTGCTGCGCCCGACCACCCTGCGGATTGCGGTGGGGCCGTCCGGCAGCGACGATCAGCAGGTAATCCAGGCGCTGGCCCAGACCTTCGCGCACGACCAGAGCTGGGTGAAGCTTTCGGTGGTTCCGACGGCGGGCGCGATGGAGAGCATCGCGGCGCTCGGCGGCGGCAAGGCTGATCTCGCGGTCGCGCGCAGCGACGAGGACGTGCCCGACAGCGTCGGCTCGATCGCGATCCTGCGCAAGAACGTCGTGGTGTTGTGGGCGCCGACCGGCGCGGCGCGCCGCACACCACACAAGGGGGGACGCTCGAAGGTCAAAGCGATTAGCGACCTGCCGGGCCATCGCATCGGCGTGATCGGCCGCACCGAGGCCAACATCAAGCTGCTCCGGGTGATCCTCAAGGAGTCGGGCGTCGATCCCGACAAGGTCCAGGTCGCCCAGTTCGCACCGAGCCAGGTCGACGACATGATGCGCGACGCCAATCTCGACGCCTTCATGACGGTCGGGCCGATCGATTCGAAGATCACCAGCGAGGCGATCGTGACGACCGCGCGGCAGCGCGGCGAGCTCAGCTTCCTGCCGATCGACGTGTCGGAGGCCATTGCCGCGCGCCATCCGCTCTACGAGTCCGAGGAGATCCCGGGCAGCGCCTTCACCTCGTCGCCGGCCCGGCCCGACGACACCGTCGAGACGGTCGGCGTCAACCACCTCATCGTGGCGCGGAAGTCGATATCCGAGACCACGATCGCCGACCTGACCCGCCAGATCTTCGCCGCCAAGCCGCGGCTCGCGCGGGAGGTGCCGGGCGCGGCCAAGATCGAGAAGCCGGATACCGACAAGGACGCCGCGATCACTGCCCATCCGGGCGCCGCCGCCTATATCGACGGCACCGAGCGCACCTTCCTCGACAAATACAGCGACTATTTCTGGGGCGCGATTCTGCTGTTCTCGGTGCTCGGCTCGGTCATTGCCGCGGTGCGGCACTTCCTCAAGCGCGACGAGCGGCAGATGAACACGCAGCACCGTGAGCGGCTCGCGGCAGCGATCACGGAGGTCCGCAATATCGATTCGATCGAGGAGCTCGACGAGTTGCTGCGCCAGGCCGACGAGATCCTGCGCGAGACGCTGGTTTGCTATGACGATGGCGCGATCGAGGACACCGACCTCGTCGCCTACGGCCTCGTTCTCAGCCAGTTCCATCATGCGGTGACCGACCGGCGTGCCGCGCTCTCGGGTGCGCCGGTCAACGTCTCCCGCATGCGCGCGAGCTGACCCCCCTCACGGTTTCGGCACCGACGCCCGCCTGTTCAGGCCGAAGGCGATGGGCTATTAGCCGCAAAGCTCGCCCCTTCCCCGCTACAGCCCGACATGCGCACGACGATGCAGCCCTCCCTCCGCTTCCGATTGCCGACCTTCACCGCCCTGATCGTCCTGCCCCTGCTTGCCTTGCCCCTGCTTGCCTTGCCTCTGCTTGCCTTGCCTCTGCTTGCCCTTGGCGGCGAAGCCCGCGCCGACGAGGTCAAGCCCGAGCTCTGGGACGGCCAGCGCGCGCTGGCCGTGATCACCGAGCTATTGCGCTTCACGCCGCGCTCGATGGAGACGCCGGGGCACCAGAAGACGATCGACTACATCAAGGCCGAGCTCGCCAAGACCAAGTTCAACGCCGTCCAGGAGCAGCGCTTCGTGTTCAGCCGCGACGACGGCAACCGCATGGCGATCACCAACATCATCGCCCGGCTCAAGCCCGACGATCCGCACCGCATCATCGTCGCCACCCATTACGACAGCATCATCAAGGCCTATCGCGACGCCAAGAAGCCGAACGCGCCGATGCCCGGCGCCAACAACTCGTCCTCGGGCGTAGCGGTGCTGCTGGAAACCGCGCGGGTGCTGTCGGAGTTGCCGGAGCCGCCGACCGGGATCGACCTCGTGTTCTTCGACGGCGAGGAAGGCTCGATCTCGATGGGCGCGGGCGATCCGAATTTCCGCCCCGTCGGCTCGGCCTATTTCGCCGAGCATCTGAAGGACTTCTATCCCGCGAAGATGCCGGAGAAGGCCATCGACTTCGACATGGTCTGCGACCGCGACCTGCATCTGAAGATGGAGCCGACCTCGCTCGCCTCCGCGGGCGACGAAGTGAAGAAATTCTGGACCATCGGCAAGGAGCTCGCGCCCGACGCGTTCGAGATGCGTCCGAGTCCCTATGCGATCGACGACGATCACAGCTTCCTGCAGCAGGCCGGCATCCCGAGCTTCATCGTGATCGATTTCGAATATGAGCCATTCTACAACACGACCCAGGACACGATCGACAAGTGCTCGGCCAGGAGCCTCGAGGCGGTCGGGCGGACGCTGGTGAAATATCTGTATCAGCAGTGAGCCACCCAGTACGACACACCGGAGGTGCATCACCCTCCCCTGAAGGGCCCTGGAGGGGAGGGTCGGCTCACATGAAGCGAAGCGGAATGTGAGCCGGGGTGGGGTGATGCTTCCGCGCGCACATGCCGCCTCCTCGGCCTGCATCCAGGGGCGGTGGGCCATGTCGGTCGAGGCGTGATGCACCTCCCACCCATTGCCGATCGCCAGATGATAGGGCAGCACCTCATCCTCGACGAAGATGAAGCGGTACGTGCGGAAATGACCGTCCGCTGAGCGGTAGTCGACATATTCGATGACGTAGCGATCGTGCTCCGGATGCTGCGCCAGGAATGCCGACAGCGCGGCGACGTCCTCGATCTTCTCGAAATCGTCGCCGCCATTGGTGCCGGCCGGCCGGGCAAGAACCGGAAACGGGAATGCAAGCTGCGCCGACAGCGCGGCGACCGAGACGTCGGCGCAGCGATCGAGCCGCAGGATGCGTGGAAGGATGCAGCCCGCGATGCCGGGCAGCCGGGCCGTGACCGCGTCGCGGGTGGTATGTCCGATCCGCGCGGGATCGTTGACCACGGGCTTGCCGAGCGATGCGGCCAGCCGTGCGGCCTGCGGCAGCACGGCTGCGCCCTGGTCGGCGTCCGAGATCAGGTTGACGACGATGTCGACCTCGCCGATCGCGGACTTGTCCGGCTCACCGGACCCCAAGAGGACCAGCGTGTCGGTGTCGTAATCGGCATTCTTGAACAGGTACTCGGCCGGCGTGTTGCCGGCAAAGGGCGCGTACAGCGCCAGCACGCGAAAATCCGCCGGCGACTTCGCCGCGGGCCGCCGGATCAGCGGCCGGAGGCGCGCGGCCTCTGCGTAGGCCGCCCGCGCGGCCTCCACCTCACCGAGCTTCTGCCGGATCGCACCGGTCCAGTAGAGGCTGTCGGCGTCGCGCGGGTCGAGCGTGCTGGCCGCTGCGAGATGTGCGAGCGCCGCTTCCATCTCGTTCAGCTCGAAGCAGACCTTGCCGAGCTGATGCCGAAGCTGGCCGTCCTGCGGCCGCTCCTCGGCGAGCTCCGTCAGCAGCGCCCTGGCGATCAGGAATTGCCGGGACGCCATCAGGGCATGCACCAGGTTGGTCCGCGATGGCCAATGCGAGGGATCGATCTTCAGCGCCTGCTGATAGAAGGTGATCGCGTCCTGCGCCAAGCCGGTCTGCAGGTGCGCATTGCCGAGATTGCACCAGCAGCCGGTGAGGGAGGGCGACAGCCGCAACGCGGCCTTGTAGTGCTCGGCGGCGGGATCGAGCTGCCCGCGGATCATATGGGCGTTGCCGAGCTTCGCATGCAGCGCCGCGATCAGCTCGACGGCGCACGCGGTCGGATCGGACGCAGCGGCCTCGAGCCCGCGCCGATAGGCCGCGATCGCCTCCTCGATCCGGCCGGCTGACTGCAATTCCTGGCCGGCAGCCAGATGCTGGACGGCAAGCGCACGGGCGATCTCGGCGGATGGCGGAACGGTGGTCGATACATCGGTCACGGCAACGCTCTTGCAGAGGGCATCGGCGGGACATTGGCCGCTGCCGGTAAACAAAAAGCTTCCATCGCCGGTCGTCGTCGCCGATCATCTCGACCCGGCGGCCCCGCTGCCGGCGCACGACCCGATCTTCAACACCATCGGCGATGCCGATCTTTGTGGACCCGCGCTCGAGGCCGCCTCCCGGCTGGTCGCGCAGGCCGAGGTGCCGATCGTCAACGACCCGCGCGCAGTCTTGCTGACCGGGCGGATCGACAATGCACGACGATTGCGTGATGTGTGCGGCGTGGTGACGCCCCGGACCGTCGCCGTCGCACGCGCGCTGCTTGCCGGCCCCGACGCGGCAAGCCGGCTCGTGGCGCAAGGCTTCCGCTTTCCGCTGTTGTTGCGCTCGCCCGGCTATCACACCGGCCGCAATTTCGTCCTGGTCGCGACATCAGGCGATCTGGCCGGGGCGCTGGCCGGCCTGCCGGGCGAAGACGCGCTGGCGATCGAATATCTCGACGCCCGCGGCAACGACGGCAACGCGCGCAAATATCGCGTGATGATGATCGACGGCCGGCTCTATCCGCTGCACCTCGCCATCTCGGAGCAGTGGAAGGTGCATTACTTCACGTCCGACATGGCCGACCGGCCCGATCAGCGCGAGGAGGAGGCCGCGTTCCTCGCAGACATGCCGGCTGTGCTCGGCGAGCGGACGATGGCTGCGCTCGAGGGAATCAGGGACCGGCTCGGCCCGGACTATGCCGGCGTTGATTTCGGGCTCGGCGCCGGCGGCGATCTGCTGCTGTTCGAGGCCAATGCCACCATGGTGATCGCGCGTCCCAAGGACGATCCGTGCTGGTCCTGTCGCCGGGGCGCCATCGACCGCGCGCTGGCGGCAGCCACGGCCATGCTCGTCGGGAGATCAGGAGCAGCGATCCAGCCTCGGTCCTTCGACGGATGAACGGCGCGTCCGCCGCGCTTCCAGCAGCGCCTCGAACAGCCCCTGCGGATCGTCGGTGCCGATGCGGCGGACCTTGCCGTTGCCGAGATACAGCTCGACAGCATAGAATCCCGAGACGTTGTAAAGCCTGAAACCGGGCGCCATCCGGATGCCCCAGCCGTGCCACCAATGGTTACGCACCACCGCGATCTCGCGGATCGCATGGAGCGGCAGCCGATAGCGCCATAGTCCCGGCCCGAAGTACCAACACAGCCCGCCATCGCTCACCTCGACGGTAAGGGACGAGAACAGGATTGCAGCCGCGCAAGCGATGATGATGGAGGCGAGCGCCGCCGGCCACAGCGCGGCGCACCAGGCGAGCGCGGCACTTGCCAGGCCGGCAAGCAGGCACCCGATCAGGATAGACCGTCCGGACTGGGTGTGACGGTACGCCATGACGATCCCCTCGCAACAAACGGCGCTGTCGTCGTACTGGACGACGCGCGGTTTGGTCGGGTGGGTGCGAGCGAGGGTTCGATGCCGTGGACGATGAGAGTGATCTACCGCACAGTCACCGATTCGTGTGCGACTCTCTCGCGCCTTCAGGCGGCGACAACCGCGACAATCATCGTGTCACCGAACCTGCGCTCGCGCTCTTCATGTTCGTCCGAGCGCGCCACTCCTCCATCCATTCGTATGTCTGCGGATGCTGCTTCGGGAACTCCATCATCGTCTCGACCGCATCTGAGCCGGCTCCAGACGCCGGCTGCATTTTACCCCGCTCAATCTTTACAGGGAAAAGATGTCGATGTGCATCGGCTCGGGGCGGCATCAAGGCCTGCTCGCGCGACGGCGCGTTGTGGATCGAAGCGCGGCGCACGCCGCACGGGGCGTCACGCGCTTGACAGATTGGTACAGACTGCAACGATTGCGCGTTCCTGAAAGCGAGGCGGCAATATCGTCGCATTTGTCCTGATCGCGTCGCGCCTGTCCAGATTCCGCCACATCACCGCTCTGCCGCGGCCGCCTACACACTACCGTGATCGCCGCGAAACTCGTCAAAATCACTGTAAAATAACGCAATACCTGTCAGGAAAAACGTACCGCTCGCGGGCACGACGTCGCCGCAAAATGGCAACAATTGCTGGCAATCGTCCCGCTCGATTCTTGGGGGAATAGGGTCCGTGTTGGTATCGCGTGCCACAGCAGTTACGGTCGCAGCAATAGCCGGCCTCATCGCGTTGCAGCCGCTGCGCGCCGATGCGCAGTGGTGGACTCGTGCCCCGGCCGACTTCGAGGAATGCGCGGACGTCGCCGAAAAGGCTCCCAGCAAGGAGGAGAAGACCGCGGCATTGGCCGAGTGCAACGCCAAGTTCGCGGGCCGTCGCAAGCCCGGCGGCGGCTATACCTATTACGACTTTCTTCAGGACCGCTCGTTCGACATTGCGGGTCCGAACCCGACGCCGGAAGAGCAGCGTTATATCGACCAGCAATATACGCTCTATCTCGAAAACCTGCGGCATGACAGCGCCGCTACGGCGTTGGCCGCCAGGCAGCTCCAGCAGGTGCAGCAGGCCTCGCTGAAGACAGAGATGGAGAAGCCGCCAGTCGCGCCGGCACCGCAGGAGCGGCCGGCCAAGCCGCCGCAGCCGGCCACAACTGCCGACACACGGGCGCGCCAGAAGCCGCCCACCGATTGCGCCAAGCACCAGTTTGCCTGTGATTGGCCCAAGCTCTCGGAGAGCCTCAACGACCTG
The DNA here is from genome assembly GCF_019242285.1 of Bradyrhizobium sp. Lineage (GTDB taxonomy): Bacteria > Pseudomonadota > Alphaproteobacteria > Rhizobiales > Xanthobacteraceae > Bradyrhizobium. The sequence goes on along the minus strand of NZ_JAFAVV010000143.1, from coordinate 5,043 downwards.
AAGAAGCTGTTCACGCCCGCGCCGCCGTCAAGCAAGGAAAAGCGGAGCTGACCACGACCGTCTCGATCGGCTTCCGGGCGTTGCGCGAGCAAAGCGAGGTTTAGCCAAGCGGCAGTCGCGTTCGAAGTCAGCGATGGGAGCGATGGTGATGCCGCCCGGAGCGATGCCGAACGACTGGTTCGGCGATGACCGGCGTTGCGGGATCGATCGATTGCACCGACTTTTGCCGCTCCTGCAGGCGCGCGTCATAACCCGGCGAGGGCGTCACCGTCGGCGGCGCCGCACGGGTTTGCGCAATCGTGCCGCAGGCGGCGAGCGTGGCGAGGGCTACGGCAAGGCCCGCTACCGATGTCTTCATGTGCGATCTCTCCTGACCTGAGATGCGATTTTCTCGATCAGGAGAGATCGTGCCTTGTCAAGCTCGTTTCAATGGGCCGATCGGCCGCGGAACCAACATCAGTTGGTGATGTGGGCCTCGACCAGCGCGTGGTTGAACATCTGGTTCAGCGCCGCTGTGATGTCCGCCGGCGTGTTCGCCGTGTAGAAGAAGCCGGGCGAGGCGCACGACTTCAGGCTCGCCGGAATGTTCGCGATGTTGGAGTTGGCGTAGCCGTCCTCATTGCCGGCGAAGCTCGCATTGGGATTCTGGATCGGTGCGTAAGGAATGTACAGCACGGAGACCGTGATGCCGCGGTTCTTCAACGGCGTGCACAGCGTCGTGGGGTTCAGCGTGGTCGCATGGTTGCTGCCGGCCCAGCTTCCGCCGTTGATGCCCTTGGTCTGCGGATCCTCGGCGCCGTCGGTGATCAGGAAGACGTAAGGAAGCGTGCTGTTCGAGGCGCTGCCATCGCCCACGGCCGTGATGGTGGTGTTCATGGTCGGGAACGCGTTCTCGAAATGCGTGCCGCCGGAGCCGAGACTTGCGTTCGCATCGGTGTCGAGCTGCGAGGCGAGGTTGGCGGCGGCGTAGTTGATCGTGCCCGCGCTGTTCGGGTCGCCGTTGATGGAACTGGTCAGCGCGAAATAGGGATAAAGATACTGGATGAACGGGTAGAGGCCGATCCGGAACTGGCCCTGGAATTTCTGCGTCTGGTTGGCGGTGATGAAGAGCTGGTTCACGGCGTAGCCGACCGCGTCGGCGCGCAACTGGATGCAGGCATCGGTGCCGTCGGTGGCGCAGGACGTCACCGCGGTCAGCGCCGGATCGTTCGGATAGCTCGAATTGTAGGCATAGAGCGAGCTCGGCAGGCTCGAGAGCCTGTAGGTCGGCAGCTTGTTGCTGTTGTTCGTCAGTATCTTCTTGTAGCCGGTCTGGCTGGTCCGCGAGATCAGGTAGCCGAGGCACATGTTGTTGGTCGGGTACTGCTGGTTGCCGTTGCCGCAGGAGCCGGACGGCGTGAAGTGGCAGGCCAGCGTGCACCCGCCGGGATAGTTGATCTTGTTGTCCGGGTTGATCGCGGACAGCCGCGTCTGTTCGGCATCGGTCGACGGCAGGCCCATCGATCCCGACACGTCGAGCATCAGGTAGAAGTCGAGATAAAGCGGCAGCGAGGAGGACGCGGCCGAGCTTCCCGTGATGGTCAATGCCGACCATCCGACCACATTCATGAACACGGTCGGCACCCGGGCACTGAACTGGACCGTCGACGTCAGCGTCGCGCCGGTCTTGACGACGGTGGAGGATACCGAGAGGTTGTTGTAGCCGGTGGTGTTGTTCAGGTTGCCGTTGAAGATGTTGTTGGCGTCGCTGACGCCGGCGGCGACGGAACCGTCCGACGTCATCGTGATCGCCGCATTGTAGCCGATCGAATTCGCCGAAACCGATGCGACGGCGGCGGCATCGGCGGCCGACTGCATCTTGGCCTTCATCCGCGTGGCGAGCGAATAGTCGGTGGCGCATCCGATCGCGGTGAGAATGGGCAGCAGCGAGAAGGCGAAGATGGTCGCGATATTGCCCTTCTCGTCGCGACGGAAGCGAGCGATCAGCTTCGTCACGCCAGCCGGAACTCGAAGCGGTGCCATGTCCAAAATATCTCCTGCGCGGCAAACAACACGCCGTGTTACCGAACAATGGCTCTCAGTTTTCTGTTGATATTCCGTTCAAATTGATCGATCGCGGCGATTGCATTCCGAAACGTGCTGACGCAACATCCCCCGATACCGTCACTGGGGTACGAGGCAGGGGGATGCGCTCGCCTTGTAACCGTCATCACCGCTGATTAAGCTTTTGCCGCAGGGCGTACGGAGGTGGACGATGGGTTTGATGGACGTCATCAACGGCATGCAGCACGGCCCTCATGGCTCGAGTTCCAGCGCGCCGACCCCGCAAAAATCCGGAGGCATGTCGCCACTGACCATGGCGATCCTCGGCCTACTCGCCTGGAAGGCGATCAAGCATTTCAGCCAGCCGTCGGCCGCGCCCACTCCGACCCCGGCACCGATGCCTCCGCAAAATACCGGCGGAGTTGGTGGCGGACTTGGTGGCGGACTCGGCGACGTGCTGAAAGGCGGCCTCGGCGGATTGGGCGGCCTGCTCGCGGGTGGTGCTGCGGCAAGCACGATCTCCGGCGGGCTCGGCGATCTCATCAACACGCTGCAGCAGGGCGGCCACGGCGAGACGGCGAATTCGTGGGTCGGCAAGGGTCCGAACCAGGCGATCTCGCCGGGCGATCTCGCCAACGCGCTCGGCTCCGACCAGATCGACCAGCTCTCGGCCCAAAGCGGCCTGTCGCGCGACGACCTGCTCAATGGCCTGAGCAAGTACCTGCCGCAGGTGGTCGATCATCTCACGCCCGACGGACGCCTGCCGACCGAGAACGAATTGTCCGGCCGCATCTGACGGCCGTCACGCGCGCGTGCAGATCAGGATTTTTCAGGAGGGGACTGATGGGCGGGATTGTCTACATCATCGTCGTCGGCTTCGTGGCCGGCATCATCGCGCGCTTGCTGTCGCCGGGGCCGAACAATCCGTCGGGCTTCATCCTGACCACGGTCCTCGGCATCATCGGCGCGTTCGTCGCGACCTGGATCGGCCAGGCGATCGGACATTACGGCCCGGACCAGGGCGCGGGCTTCATCGCCGCGACGATTGGCGCGCTGCTCGTGCTGTTCGTCTGGAACCGGCTGGTCGCGAGCGGCGTGATCCGCGACTACAACCAGTGACGGCGCCAGCCGTCACTGAATGAGATGCATGCCGGCGTCCATGCGCACGACCTCGCCGGTCATGTTGCCCGAGAGCGGCGTCGCCAGGAAGCAGACGAGCTGTGCGATGTCCTCCGCGGTCGAGGCGACCTTGAGCGGCACCTTCGCCACGACGCTGTCGCGCACCAGCTTGGCCCCGGCCTCGCCGCGGCCCTTGGTGAACCAGGGCGTGTCGATATAGCCGGGACAGACGGTGTTGACGCGGATCGCGGGCGCCATCGCGCGGGCCAGCGACAGCGTCATGGTGTTGAGCGCGCCCTTGCTCGCGGCATAGGCGATCGAGGAGCCGGTGCCGCTGATGCCCGCCACCGAGGAGACGTTGACGACCGCCGCCGGCTTGCCCGCCGCCTTGGCGCCGGCTTCCAGCAGCGACCGCGCGGCACGCAGCATCTGGAACGGTCCGATGGTGTTGACGGCATAGATGCGCTGGAAATCCTCGGCCGACAATTCGTCGAGCTTGTCGTGGGCGACGTGCTTGGTGGTGCCGGCATTGTTGACCAGCGCGTCGAGCCGGCCCCAGGGCGCGGCCGCCGCGACGATGCGCCTGCAGTCCTCATCGCGCGAGACGTCGCCTTGCACCACCACGACCTCGGCGCCCTGTTTGCGACAGAGCTCGGCGGTCGCCTCCGCTTCCTTCCGGCTGTTGGAATAGTTGACCACGATGCGCGCCCCGGGCTTGGCCAGCATCGCAGCGGTCGCGGCCCCGAGGCCGGACGCCGAACCCGTGACAATCGCGCAGTAACCTTCGCTGGACATCCGCTTCCCCGTTGTTTTGAGCTTCGCGAGCTTGGGGTGCGATCTACCATACCATGCTGCGAAATGCGAAACTCCGTTGCGCGGAATTGACGGTCATACCCACCCCGCAGCCGCGCATACCGGACATCTGCGCTTGTCAGGGGGGTAGCTTTTGCCCATCATCCGGCGCAAGAAACAGGCTCTTCCGCTTTGCTCGCGGGGCCGAGGAATAGGGCAGAGCCAATCAACACGAGGAACGCCGTGGCGGAGACCGAAAACATCGTCGTCGAGACCGCGGAGAAGATCTTTGCCGATCTCGCCGATGCGCAGACCATCAACCACGACAGGAAGGGCGAGTGGAAGGCGCCGCTGTGGAAGGCGCTGACGGAGGCCGGCCTGCCGCTGTCGTGGGTGCCTGAGGATTGCGGCGGCTCGGGCGCGAGCCTCGCCGACGGGTTCGGCGTGCTGGGCGCCGCGGGACGGTTTGCGATCGCGGTCCCCCTGGCCGAGACCATGCTCGCCGGTTGGCTGTTGGCGCAGGCGAAGATTTCTTCGCCCGACGGCGAGATGACGGTGGCGCCCGCGAGCCCCAAGGATCGCATCATGCTCGATGCCGATGGCACGCTGTCGGGGCGCGCGCGCGGCGTGCCCTTTGCCAGGGAGTCAAAACACCTTGCCGTGCTCGCACATGGCACGGGCGGCGACGCCTCGATCGCGCTGGTGGACGCCCAGGGGTTACGGATCGAGCCGGGTCTCAACCTCGCCAATGACGACAACGACATCATCATCTTCGACAAGGCGCGGCCCATGACGGTGAAGCCGGCGCCGACGGGGATCGATCAGAGCGCGCTGATGCTGATGGGCGGCGTGGCGCGCAGCCTGCAGATCGCGGGCGCGCTGGAATCGATGCTCGACATCAGCGTGCGCTATTCAAACGAGCGCGTCGCCTTCGAGAAGAAAATCTCGAAATTCCAGGCGGTGCAGCACAATCTCGCACGGCTCGCCGGCGAGTCCGCCGCGGCGCTGGCGGCCGCGACTTCCGCCGCCGACACGCTCTCGAACAACACGTCCTTCGATGACGACGCGGTGTTCCTCGAGGCGGTCGCT
>NZ_JAFAVV010000703.1 GCF_019242285.1 Bradyrhizobium sp. | reverse complement strand
GGTTGCACTCGTCGCGCGAGACCGTGTAATCGACGATGCTCTCCTCTTTCGTCTCCTTGTTGACGACCTTCATTTTCGTCTTCATCGGGACGATCTCGTCCTTGAACTTGTTGGCCTGCTGCGCGGCCGCCATGCGGCGCTGCGATTCCAGCGAGAACTCGTCCTGATATTCACGGCTGAGCTTGTAGCGCTCGGCGACGATGTCGGCGGTGTCGATCATCGCCATGTAGATGTCGGGCGCGTGTTTGAGCAGCTCGGCGTCCTGCGCCTCCTTCGGCATTCCGCCACCCGGAATGGAGATGCTCTCCACGCCGCCGGCGACGATGCAGTCGGCGCCGTCGGAACGGATGTGGTTTGCCGCCATCGCGATGGTCTGCAGGCCCGACGAGCAGAAACGATTGACGGAGACGCCGGCCGTGGTCTTCGGCATGCCGGCGAGCAGCGCCGCCTCGCGGCCGATGTTGCGGGCGCCATGGGCGCAATTGCCGAGATAGCAGTCCTCGACATAATCCTTGTCGACGCCGGCGCGTTCCACGGCATGATGGATGGCATGCGCCGCTATCGTCATCGGCGGGGTGATGTTGAATCCGCCGCGGGCGGACTTCGCCAGCCCGGTGCGGGCATAGGATACGACCACTGCCTCACGCATGTTGTGTTTTCTCCCTGTCAAAACGGCTTCTTGCATTTCCTAGCACGAGCCAGCAGTGCGGTCGAATGCTTTTGGTTGATGCCGCGAGGCGGACAATCCGCTTGGAGTCGATCACGATGCAATGCGACGGCACGGAAGGATGATGATCATCATACGATCGCAGGCCGGAAGGCAGGCCGGGCGAAGGCGGGCCAGGAGAAGGTTGAGAGGGCTCGTCGACTCTCCCGCACGCCGAACCTGCCTCAATGCCACCCCTCGGTATCTCGATACTTCACGCGACGCAATGCGGCCGTGTTCCCGCCCAAGGCATAAACCCCCGGTTAATACGGGACCGATAGTTTTCAGCGTTGTCTTCATCGCTCGTGGATGTCCAGAAAATCATGAAAATCGGAACGCTATTGACGGCCGCCATCGTTTCGCTGTCGACCGTGGGCGGGGGACTGGCGGCCTATGTCGCCGTCTCGAAGTATGAGACCATGGACCGGGTTTCCGAAGCCCAGGCCCGCCTCGCGATCGTCCGCGCGGTCGGAGACATCCCGCGCTACTTCAACTCCGAGCGCGGCTTCGCCGTCAACATCCTGTTCGGGCCCGCGACCGTCGATCCGAAAATGCGGACCGACCTCAACGACAAGTATCGCAGCAAGACCGACGGCGCGCGTGCGAAGGTGATCGAGCTGCGCAAGACCCTGCCCGGCGCCTTCGACGACGGCGACGCGATCGCTTCCGGCATCGACGACATCAACGCGAAGTTCACGGCACTCCGCAACGAGATCGACGCCGCGATCGACGGGCCGGCCGAGGCGCGCAGGGATGCCTCGAACAAGATCGTGGCCAACCACATGACCATGAACCGCGCCGTCGTGAAGCTGCTGGACGAGCAGGTGCGACGCATCGCGACGCTGCATGGCGACGCCTATCGGCAGGCCGTCTATGCCAACATCGCCTGGTCCGTCCGCGACCTCGGCGGCGCCTACGGCAGCATCAGCAAGGCATTGCTCGGCGCCAAGCGCGCAGGGACCGACGCCGAGAGAACCGACCTCTACCGCGCCCAGGGACGGCTCGACCAGGTCGTGAAGTCGTTGCAGGACCTGCGCGGCAATCCCACGATCCCGGCCAATGTCACGACCGCGCTGTCGCGCATGAACGAGCTCTTCGTCGAGAAGTTCGGCCGCGAGCTGAAGCTCATTCAGGAGGGCGCGGCAAGCGGACAATATGAGCGCGATGTGGACACCTTCTACGCCATCTCGCAGCAGGGCCTCTCGGCGGTGATGGACGTGCGCGATGCCTTCTACGACAATGCCGAGCAGGTGCTCGGCGCCTCCTATTCTTCGGCACGTGCGAGCTTCCTGACCGCACTGGCCGGCTTCGTCGCTTTCGCTGCCGCCAGCATCGGCCTCGTGATGCTGATCCTGCGCCGCGTCTGCCGTCCGATCGTCGATCTCACGTCGCGGATGTCGGCGCTGGTCGGCGGCGAGATGGCAAACGAGATCCCCGGCGCCGATCGCGACGACGAGATCGGCGCGATGGCCGCCGCCGTCAACGTCTTCAAGGACAATATGATCCGTGCCGATCGGCTCGCTGCCGAGAAGGAGGCGGAGAACGACGTTAAGATGCGCCGCGCCCACGCGCTCGACGATCTCGCCCGGGGATTCGAAACCAGGGTCGGCCAGCTCGTCGGCGGCCTGTCGTCCGCGTCCGGCGTGATGGAGAAGACCGCACAGGCGATGTCGACTGCCGCTTCCACAGCCAATCGCCAGGCGGCCGTGGTCGCGACCGCCTCCGGACAGACCTCGACCAATGTGCAGACGGTGGCGAGCGCGACCGAGGAGCTGACCTCCTCGATCGGCGAGATCGGCCGCCAGGTCGCGCAATCCACCGAGATCGCGGCGCGTGCCGTCGAGAGCGCGCGCCGCACCGGCGACACCGCCCGTTCGCTCGCCGACGGCGCGCAGAAGATCGGCGACGTCGTTACGCTGATCCAGACCATCGCGGCCCAGACCAACCTGTTGGCGCTGAACGCCACCATCGAGGCCGCGCGTGCCGGCGAGGCCGGACGCGGATTTGCGGTCGTCGCCTCCGAGGTCAAGTCGCTCGCCGGACAGACCGCGAAAGCCACCACGGAGATTTCCGAGCAGATCGCAGCCATCCAGGCGGCAAGCGATCAGACGGTGTCGGCGATCAGGAACGTCGTCGACGTCATCACCGAGATCGATCAGATCGGCGTGGCGATTGCTTCCGCCATCGAGGAGCAGGGCTCGGCGACCTCGGAGATTTCCCGCAGCGTGCAGGAGGCGGCGCGCGGCACCCAGGAGGTCAGCACCAACATCTCGGGCGTGCAGCGGGCCGCCGACGATACGGGCTCGGCCGCCGGCCGCGTGCTCGGCGCGGCGCAGCAATTGTCGTCGCAATCGCGCGATCTCGCCGGCGAGGTGAACAAGTTCCTCTCCGA
>NZ_JAFAVV010000630.1 GCF_019242285.1 Bradyrhizobium sp. | reverse complement strand
TGCAGCGCAGTCAAATGGCGTAGGTGCCGGACCGACGGTGCATTCATCATCGAACTTTCCGATCATAATAGACGGAAATTCTCGTTGGACGTTTTGCACTGCAACATTTATGTCACCCGTGCGCTCAGGGGTTGGACAACAACGAGGTTGTCATGCTTGTCCCTATCTTTCGGATTGATCGCGAAGATCTTCCGATATTTTTACGATGCGAACCCCGTAGATTGGGGCGCAATAGCTAAAGGCGAAATTGGTCCGCAACTGGGATTTGCGCAAAGGCGCAGGAGCCTGACCGGCTCGTGGTACCTTGGCTAGACCTTGTCTGGTTCATTGCGGATTATACCACCAATTTCGAACGTTTTCCCAAGCAACCACAGATCAATTGTTTCTTTCGCAAGCCCGCCCCGCCCAGGGTGGCTGCACATTATGGAGGCACGGCATTGTCATTTCCCATTCCCGCAGACGAAGCGCAGCGGCTGGTCGCTTTGCGCGCACTCGATATCCTCGATAGCGCCCCCGAAATTGCCTACGACGAAATTGCCGAGCTGGCCGCGCAGATTTGTAACTGTCCTGTCGCCTTTATAAGTTTCATTGACAGCGATCGGCGGTGGATCAAGGCCAAATATGGTCTGCCGGCCGAGGTCGTTGAAGCGCCGCGCCGAGTGGCCGCATGCTCGACCACGATCTGTGGCACCGAATTGCTTGTGGTGCCCGATATGACCAAGGACCCGCGTTTTGACCATAGCCCAATTGTCGTGGGCAGCCCGTACTGCCGCTTCTATTGCGGCATGCCGCTCATCACCGACGAAGGCCACGCGCTTGGCGCTCTCTGCGTCATGGATTTCGAGCCGCGACAGCTCAACTGCGAGCAACGGGAGTCGTTGCGTCGATTGTCGCGCCAGGTCCTCACCCAGCTCAAGCTGCGCGGACAGTTGATCGAGCACGGCCGAACGATCGAGGAGCTGGATCGCGCGCGGATCGAAGCCGCTTCCGAAAAGGCGCGCGCCGAACAACTCCTCGACAACGTCTTGCCTGCTTCCGTCGCTGACGAGCTCAAAAAGAGCGGCAGGGTGCAGCCGAAATACACTCCGTCCGCAACCATTCTCTTCGCGGATTTCCAAGGCTTCACGCTTTTGGCTGAACGAATGGATCCTGCACCGCTCGTTGACCTTCTAGACCAATACTTCACGGCTTTTGACGAAATCGTTGCCCGTCATGGACTGGAGAAGGTCAAGACGATCGGCGACGCTTACATGGCTGTCGGAGGTGTGCTCGATACCGATCGTCGACATCCCATCGACGGCTGTCTGGCGGCGCTCGAAATGAAGGCAACAGTCGCGGCCATCAATTCGCGAAGGGAGAAGTTGCAGCTACCTGCTCTCGAACTGCGTGTCGGCATCCATACTGGCCCGGTCGTTTCCGCCGTGATCGGCTCGCAGAGGTTCACTTTCGACATCTGGGGTGAGGCGGTGAACAAGGCGTCATTCATGGAGACCCACTGCCCGCCAGCCCGGATCAACATCTCGGAAGACACGGCAAGACGGGTTGAGCCTTTTTTCGAGCTGGAGGCGCGGGGCCTTGTTGAGGTCAAGCACGAGCGCAAGCATCGAATGTATTTTCTCAATCGCCTGAGGTCGGAATGCCGCAAGGTTGGGCGGCCGCTCGGAGAGGATCATCCGAGCGGCTCCGCGGCGTCACGGATTGCACCTCATCCGGACATCATGGCCCGTCGGGCGCGTCTGCGCGCCTGACACATTGCGCCCAAATCGGACCTCAATGAACGACCGGACTTATTCACGCAGGCGTGTTTGCGCTCGGCCGTAACAGAAGGACGACACGCGCGCAACTTGGCGTGTCGCAAGGGCACTTCGCGGGCGATTTCTTCGCCCAGCAGCTTCGAACAGTCAGCGAATAATGCAAAGGAGTTTCGTTATGCGAAAGCTTGCAACAATTCTTTTCATGGCAACGTTGAGCTTGGCAGATGTGGCTTCGTCGGCATTGGCACAACAGCCCGGCCCACAGAATGATCTGCTGCCGCCGCGCGTCGAAAGTATCGCAACCAGGGCAACGCAGCTCTACTTGGGCATGTCGGAGGATGAGGTCGCCCGCGCGATGGGAGAACCGACAACCGTCGTCACTTCCGAAAGTGCCGGCGTCGAGTTGCGTGTGCTCAAATACGCGCCGGAGCGGCTACCCATCAAGGTCACACTGTCGGACGGCAAGATTTCCGCGGTCGCGTTCGATATCGCCGAGATTGATAATCCCGCGTTGCCAGGCTACGGTCGGCCGGTATGGTCCGGAATGCATCGAACTGCGGTGCTTCGCATCATGGGGGCGCCGAGTGAGGACCGCCTGCGCGATAGCTTCGGCATGAAGCTCGAGCACATGATCTTCGAACGACCTGGGCTACCTGATCTCAGCATCTTTCTGGTCGACGACCGCGTGGTGACGAAGCAGGCAGGGCGAGCCTTGCCGCCGGACATTTTCCGCTTGTCGCTGCCGTTGGCGCCGAGCGACGCTGACCGGGCAACCGGCAGCCAGGGCGATCAATCACGCCGCAGGCAGATACGCGCCGGCATGAACGTGCACGATGCGCAGGCCATGTTCGGCGAGCCAAAAATGCGCGTGCCCTACAGCGTCAAGGGTCGCCCCGCCGAATACCGAATTTATCAGACAGCAAGCGATGGTCAGTTTGCCTGTTTTACGTTCATCGACGATATTTTGGTCGGGTTCGCCGATGGGGGCCGGATTCCGCTCGACCAGATTCTGAATGGCGGCTGACGGGGAGCGAAACAATGCGCAATATCAGCATTTCGCGCCGTCAGCTCTTGATCGGCTCTTCGCTTGCTCTGTTGTTGGGCAAATCTGCTCAAGGCGAAGAGTTGCTGGGTCCGCTGACACCTGCGCAACGTAGCCAGTTCGTATTGGAGCGCCGTCGCGAGGCCGCCGATAGGTGCGCTAAGGATGCGCCCCATGCACCCGAGACCAACGGCGACGAAAGCCGATATGCCGATCGGCGTGCGAATTTTGCAAAGACGCTGCCGCACAACGAGCTCGGCGAAGTCGATCAGCAGGCATATCGCGATTGGCTTGAGATCGTCGCCAGCGGTGACCCCTCTCGATTCGAACAAGTGCCCCGCGACGTCCAAGCGGTCGAAAGGTTGAACAATCCTCAGGCTGCCTATTCCATCGATCTGGTCGGTACGGATCCGGCTGTGCTCGCGCTGGCACCGCCGCCATGCTTTGCAAGTCGCGCGATGGCCGCCGAACTGGTTGAACTCTACTGGTGCGCGCTGATGCGTGACGTGCCATTCCGGGAAATCCCGTCGAGCCCATTGACGCGGGGCCGCAGTCGCCGATTTGACCGCAGCCGGTTATTCCGGACTGACCGAAGCGACGCTGTTTCGTGGTGATACCGCAGGCGAGCGGCGAGGCCCTCTCGTCAGCCAGTTTCTTTGGCGCGACATTCCCTACGGCGTCGGAACCGTGCAGCAGCGGTTTCGCGCTGCCAGCCGTGGCCAGGCTTTCCTCACCACGTTTGCCGAATGGCTCGCCTGCCAGCGCGGCGCTGAGGCTCAAACTTCGATCCGATTCGACGTAACTCCACGCTATATTTCCAGTTATCGGGAGCTTTGCGAATACGTCCATCGCGATTTCAGCTTCCAGCCGTTCATGGACGCTGCCCTCATCATCCTGCGCATGGGCGCTGGTGACACCGTTCTTTCGAGAACCAATCCCTATCGGGGTTCGACTGCGCAATTCGGCGACATTACGCTCGGCAGCAAGAACATCTTGAGCCTGCTCGCGCAGGCGTCGCTGTTGGCGCAGAAGGCATCCTATTATTACAAATGGCAGGTGCACCGTCGTGCTCGGCCAGAGGTCTTCGCCGCGCGCGTCGACGTCCATCTCAGTGGCCGCAAGTCCTACGATCTGCATCCCGCGGTGCTCGAAAGCGAAGCGGTGGCGCGGGTCAAAACAGCTTATGGCTCCTGGCTGCTGCCTCAAGCCTATCCGGAAGGATGTCCGACTCATCCATCGTATCCCGCCGCGCACGCAGTCAACGCGGGCGCGTGCGCCACGATTCTCAAGGCGTTTTTCGACGAGGATTTTGTCATCACCGATCCCGTGCAAGCGACAGCCGACGGCAATCAACTCGCGCCCTGGCAGGGTGATCCGCTGACCCTCGGTGGCGAAATAGACAAGCTTGCCGCAAATGTCGCGCTCGCGAGGGATGCTGCCGGCGTCCACTTCCGCTCGGACAGCATACAGGGTTTGACGCTCGGTGAGAACGTCGCTATCGGGCTCCTCGCGGACACAAGCCTCACCTACAGCGAAAGATTTGACGGCTTCGTCCTTCGTCGCTTTGACGGAACACTAGTGCGGATCAGGGGATCCATTGCTCCCGAGCTTTCGGTGAGATGATCCGCCTAAGGACTTCCCGTCCGAGGCATGAAGTCTGCGAAGCACGCGATGTCTTTGTGGTCGGCCGGTCTGCCCAATCAACTGCCTTGGCGCAAGGCGCCAGCGGTCGGCGCAGACGGTCGCCGGTAGGCGCGAGACGCCTTTCGCTTTCCTCAGTCGAGGTCGGCCGTCCGGACGCATCGGGACGCGTCTCCGTCGACGAGAAGGCGGGCCCGGCCTAGCCCCCCTTCAGGATCGACTTCACCTCCCGGACCGGCCAGCTTTCGCCGGCGGGAATCACCCGCACCTTCGCCCCGGCGCCGACCAGCGCATGGGAGCTGGCCTCGTCGTCGATCCGTTCCACGACGAGCTCGGTCTCGGGTTTCCAGGCAAGGGTCAGATCGAGATCGCCGGGAAAGATCCGCCAGCGCGAACCGTCATGGAGTTCGACGATATGGCTCTCGGAATGGGATCGTATCTTCATCGATCGGGCTCCGCCGCCATCCGTTCGGTCAGCTCAAGGTGATGCAGCAGATCAATTCGTTGCGCAAAGGCCGGGTTCCTTCCGCCAGCATGGATCGATCCCGGCCGGCACGCGTTCCGCACCGGAAATACCTCCAGGATAGTCCCATGACGCTGAATTTCGAAACGCTCCGGGCGGCGCGATCCTTTTGCTGGTCGTAGGCTGGTACCTGCCCGCCGTCGCCCAGAGGTTCGTCTGCCGCGTGTTAACGGTGACCCACCGGGCGGACGCTCTGGTGACGGCCTTTCTCGCCAGCCCGGCGAGGTACGCGATCCTCGCCGTCGTCGGCATCGCCGTGCTGCAGGTCTTCGGGATCCAGACCGCCAGCCTCCTCGCGGTGCTGGGCGCCGCGTCGCTGGCCATCGGCCTGGCGCTGCAGGGCACGTTGTCCAATCTTGCGGCCGGGTCATGTTGCTGATCTTCCGGTCCTTCCGGATCGACCAGGATGTGGAGGTCGGCGGCAAGGCGGGAAAGGTAGGGTCGCTCTCGCTCTCCATGACCGAGCTCGACGAAGGCAAGTGGGACGGCGTCTACCTCGGCCGGACGGAAGGAAGGGCACCGACCTGATCTACGCGGGCAAGGTGGATCATCGATTCGACAAGGCTTCTGCCGCCGACCTACAGAAACGGCTGAAGCCGCTGATCCCCAAGACGCAGCCCTATGCGAAGCGGATCGCGCACAGGGGAATCTGGGTAGAGCCGAAGCTCCTCGCCGAGATCGAGTATCGGGCCAAGTCGGCGGAGGGAAGGTCCGGCATCCTTTCTTCAAGGGGGCTTCGGGAGGATCTGTAATGGATTTCGAAGTCCCGCCCAACACGATTACTTGCACCGGGAGTCCCATCAGGAACGGCCCCTCGCCTCCGGCGTTCGCCGAAATGCCGAGATATTTCTTTCATGTGCATGGAACACGCCCCTTCCACGACGATGGCGGTCTCGACCTCCCCGGCGACGCTGCCGCATGGGAGGAGGCCAAGAGGTTTGTCCGTGACATCGAGAGCGCCTTGGAGCCAGGCGAGACCTGGCACCTCGAAGTTCCTCGGGATGGTGGGGCGATTTACTCGCTCAAGCTCTGCACCCGCGCCATCGGCAGGCAAAAGCGGTAGCGGCGCTGGACACGAAGATGTCTCCATGGAACCAGGCGCCTTTCATTCGGGTGGCTGAAGTTCGGGCGAG
>NZ_JAFAVV010000580.1 GCF_019242285.1 Bradyrhizobium sp. | reverse complement strand
CGCTGCTGATCGCGCGGCAACTGGTGAACGAGCTGGAGAACCTCGACCGCTCCATTCAATATTTCGTGGTGCCGCCGCTCTGTCCGCTGGTCGGATCGCCCTATGATTTCGCGCACACCGCCGAGCACATCGAGCGCGCGATAGGGAACACTGACGAATGGCTCGCGCAAGGCGGGTTGAGCCCCAGCGGCGAAAGCAACATACCGGGCGAATTGCGCCCGCACGGCCATTAGCGGCCCCTCGCATTGCACTGCAAAACGAGACCTGAACAGGTGGCGGATTGATTACCAGCATCTGGAACCGGTAGGACTGCTGTCATAACCGCGACCGCCATCGCGGGATAGCCTCTGCCTCCTCGTTCTGATAGTTGGAATCGGGCCGCATCCCGACAACAAGAAAAGCGGCCGACATTGCCTGAGGGATATCATGGAAACGTTGCTGCTTCCGTTCTCGCCGAGGTACATCGTTCTCACGATTTGTGCCGTGGTAACCGCCTTGCTGCTTAGCGTTGGCCTCTTCGATCACAATCCCAAGGCGTTCGACGTCGTCCTCGTTCCACTCCTGATCTTCGGCGGCCTCACGCTGCTCGGCATTCGCGACCTCATGCAGAAGGGCCACGCGGTCCTGCGCAATTATCCGATCTCGGCGCATATGCGCTTCCTGCTCGAAGAGATCCGGCCCGAGATGCGGCAGTACTTCTTCGAGAGCGAGAAGGACGGCATGCCGTTCTCCCGCGACATCCGCGCCGTGGTCTATCAGCGCGCCAAGATGCAGCTCGACAAGCGGCCGTTCGGCACCCAGGAGGACGTCTATCGCGAGGGCTACGAGTGGATGCACCATTCGGTGGCGCCCAAGGTGCGCTCGGACGAGAAATTCCGCATCACCATCGGCGGGCCCGATTGCACCAAGCCCTATTCGGCCTCGGTGTTCAACATCTCGGCCATGAGCTTCGGTGCGCTCAGCCCGAACGCGGTGCGCGCGCTCAACGCCGGCGCCAGGAAGGGCGGCTTCGCTCATGACACCGGCGAGGGCGGCTTCAGCCCCTATCATGCGGAGAACGGCGGCGACATCATCTGGGAGATCGGCTCGGGCTATTTCGGCTGCCGCCATCTCGATGGCCGCTTCAATCCGGACGAATTCGCGCGCGTGGCCGCCCACGACCAGATCAAGATGGTCGAGCTCAAGATCAGCCAGGGCGCCAAGCCCGGCCATGGCGGCGTGCTGCCGGCGGCGAAGGTGTCGGAGGAGATTTCCAAGATCAGGGGCGTGGCGATGGGCGAGGACTGCATCTCGCCCGCGACCCACCGCGCGTTCTCCACGCCGATCGAGATGATGCAGTTCGTCGGCAACATGCGAAAACTCGCCGGCGGCAAGCCGGCCGGCTTCAAGATGTGCATCGGCCACCCCTGGGAGTTTCTCGCGATCTGCAAGGCGATGCGCGAGACCGGCATCTATCCCGACTTCATCGTGATCGACGGCAACGAGGGCGGCACCGGCGCCGCGCCGCTCGAATTCATGGACCATCTCGGCATGCCGATGCGCGAGGGCGTCAATTTCGCCCACAACGCACTGGTTGGGATCAACGCCCGGGACCGCATCAGGATCGGTGCCTCCGGCAAGATCGCGACCGCCTTCGACATGGCGCGGGCGATGTCGATCGGCGCCGACTGGTGCAACTCCGCGCGCGGCTTCATGTTCGCGCTCGGCTGCATCCAGTCGCTCTCCTGCCACACCGATCGCTGCCCGACCGGCGTCACCTCGCAGGACCCCTCGCGCAACCGCGCGCTGTACGTGCCGCACAAGATCGACCGGGTCTACAACTACCACCACGCGACGCTGCATGCGCTCGCCGAGCTGATCGCCGCCACCGGTCTCGAGCACCCGCAGGAATTGCGGCCGATCCATTTCTCGCAGCGCACCTCGACCACGGAGGTCTGCTCGTTCGCAAGGCTCTATCCGGCGCTGCGCCCCGGTGAACTGCTCGACGGCACCAGCGACCGGCGCTACGTCGACGCCTGGGCCATGGCGCGCGCGGACTCGTTCCAGCCGGTGTCGTGAGATGTAGGTGTGTAGGGTGGGCTAGGCGCAAAGCGCCGTGCCCACCATTGTCTCCACGGCACGGCTTTCGATGGTGGGCACACTTCGGTCGACGCTCTTTCGAGCGTCGACCGAAGCTTAGCCCACCCGACGGCCTACGCAGCGATGGCGCGTCCCTAATGCGGGTTCTCCAGGCTGAACATCTCGGCCTGGTCGTCATAGGCGAACAGCTCGGCATAGCGGCCCCAGGAGACGATGGTCTTCAGCGTCTCGTCGGCATAGTCCTCCGACATGTAGTCCTCGAGCTCGTTGCGGAAGCGCGCTTCGGGCGCGGTGTGCGACGGCCGCTCGTCGAGCACGCGGCGGATCAGGCCGGCGACCGGCACATGGGCGATCAGGTGCTCGGCGAACAGTTTCTTGCGCGCATCGGTGTCAAGGTTCGCAAAGCGCCTGCCGGCATCGGTGAGCACGAGGTCGCCTTCGCTCAACTGCGCGAAGCGCAGAAGCTGCAGCGCCTCGCCGAGATGAAAGATCTCGTCGGCTTCGAGCTGCAACTGGCCGGCGAGCACCGGCAGGTCGGCGTGTCCGTTGTAGGGCGGCGCCGCCAGCGTCTCGATCAGGCCGGACAGCACGTTGGAGGAGACGTGGGTGAGCGCCATGCCGATGCCCAATCCGGGAATGGCCTCGGGCGCCGGCGCCTTCGGCTCGGCGCGCTGGGTCATGCGGGCATAGAGCGTGTCGACGAGTTGCCGGAAGGCCGCGTCATGGCGATTGCGCGGGTGTGCGAGGTCGACCTTGAACTCGGCGGCGACCCGGCCCGGATTGGACGAGAACACCAGGATTCGGTCGCACATCAGGACCGCCTCCTCGATGTTGTGCGTCACCATCAGGACCGATTTGATCGGCAGCCGGCCCTCGATCCAGAGATCGACCAGGTCGGTGCGCAGCGTCTCGGCGGTCAGGACGTCCAGCGCCGAGAACGGTTCGTCCATCAGGAGCAGGTCCGGATGCACCACCAGCGCACGGGCGAAGCCGACGCGCTGGCGCATGCCGCCGGACAGCTCCTTCGGGAAGGCGGACTCGAAACCAT
Source organism: Bradyrhizobium sp. (assembly GCF_019242285.1). Classification (GTDB taxonomy): domain Bacteria; phylum Pseudomonadota; class Alphaproteobacteria; order Rhizobiales; family Xanthobacteraceae; genus Bradyrhizobium. The sequence continues at coordinate 20,718 of NZ_JAFAVV010000580.1, read as the reverse complement.
CGAGGCCGATCAGGTCGATGGCGGCGAGCGCCCGCTTGCGCCGCTCGGCGCTGTCGACGCCGAGTGCCTCCAGGCCCAGCTCGACGTTCTGCAGCACGGTCAGCCATGGAAACAGCGCGAACGATTGGAACACCATGGCGACGCCGTTCGGCGGCCCCTGGATGATTTCTCCGCGGCATTTCGCGCTGCCCGACGACGGCCTGATCAGGCCGGCGATGATGCGCAGCAGGGTTGACTTGCCCGAGCCGGAGCGGCCGAGCAGGCCGACGATCTCGCCGGCCTGGATGGTCAGATCAACATTGTCGAGCACCAGCAGGTCCTCGCCGCTGCCCTTCGGAAACGAGCGGCAGACGCCGCTGATATCGATCAGCTTGGCCTGATTGACTGGGTCGAGCATGCACGGCCTTTCCTTGGTTATCCGAGCCGCAGCCGCCGCTCGCCGAAGGCGTAGAGTGGTCGCCACAGGAGCCGGTTGAACAGCGTCACCAGGATGCACATGACGGCGATGCCGAGCACGACGCGTGGGAAGTCGCCCGCCTCCGTCGCCTTGGCGATATAGGCGCCAAGCCCCGCCGACGACAGGTGCGTATCGCCCCAGCTCGCGACCTCGGCGACGATGGAAGCATTCCACGAGCCGCCGGAGGCGGTGATCGCGCCGGTGATGTAGTACGGGAAGATGCCGGGCAGCACCGCCTTGGTCCACCAGCGCCATCCTTTCAGGTGGAAGCTCGACGCCGCCTCGCGCAGGTCGCTTGGAAAGGCGCTGGCGCCCGCGATCACGTTGAACAGGATGTACCACTGCGTGCCCAGGATCATCAGCGGGCTCAGCCATATGTTGGCGTTGAGGCCGAAGCGCACGATCATCACGACGAAGACCGGGAAGGCGAGGTTGGCGGGGAAGGCGGCGAGGAACTGCGCCAGCGGCTGCACGCGCTCGGCGAGTTTTGGTCGAAGCCCGATCCAGACCCCGACCGGCACCCAGATCAGGGTCGCCAATGCGATCAGCACGATCACCCGCAGCAGCGTGATCAGCCCATAGCCGAATGCCGCGAGGACATCCCCAAGACCAAGCCAGCCCGCCAGATAGTCATAGGCCTCCCAGGCTGCAGTGGCAGTCCCGAGCGCGATGACGAGAAACCAGAGCGCATCGATCAGGCGCGACGGCGGCGCGTAGCGCGGCTCGGTGCGGAAGCGGAAGGGGAGCGCGACGTGCAGGTTGGAGAAGGCGCGATTGACCGCCGCGAACGGACGGGACAGCGCGCGCAGCGCCCGGGTGCGGCGGAACAGGTCCAGCATCCAGGAGGTCGGGGCGTCGCCGGAGGCGGTGGTCTCGAACCGGAACTTGTCGGCCCAGGCCACGATCGGCCGGAACAGGAGCTGGTCATAGGCGAGGATGACGAGCAACATGGTCAGGAGCGCGTAGCCGATCGCCACGAGATACTGCTTCTCGATCGCCAGCGCCACATAGGAGCCGACGCCGGGCAGCGTCACCGTGGTGTTGCCGACGGTGATCGCCTCCGACGCCACCACGAAGAACCAGCCGCCGGACATCGACATCATCGCGTTCCAGATCAGCCCGGGCATCGCGAACGGCACGTCGAGCCGCCAGAACCGCTGCCAGCCGGAGAGGTGGAAGCTCGCGGCCGCCTCGTCGAGGTCCTTCGGTACGTTGCGCATCGACTGGTACATGCTGAAGGTCATGTTCCAGGCCTGGCTGGTGAAGATCGCGAACACGCAGGCGAGCTCGGCGCCGAGCAGGTTGCCGGGGAACAGGTTCATGAAGAACACGACGGTGAAGGTGAGAAAGCCGAGGATCGGCACCGATTGCAGGATGTCGAGCAGCGGGATCAGCACCAGCTCGGCGCGTCGGCTCTTGGCCGCCAGCGTGGCATAGACGAAGGTGAAGACGGTCGAGCAGACGATCGCGAGCAGCATGCGCAGTGTCGTGCGCAGGGCATAGGCCGGCAGGTGGATCGGATCGAGCGACACCGGCGCGACCTGAAGCGTCGAGAGCGGCAGCGTCGTCTGCTCGCCGCCATAGACGATCAGCACCATGGCGCCGATCACGAGAAGCAGCGCGACGACGTCCCAGATGTTCGGGCGCAGCGCCTCCCTCCACGCAGGCAGTACCCGGAGATCCTGGAGTGTCATCCGACGAGCCCCATGTGGGCGAATGCTAATATTGCGTATGCACGCGCACGCCCAATACCGAAACCGGACCTCGGTCGCGATTGTAGGCGGGGTTGACGATCAGTTGATAGTCGAGTGTGACTCTCGAGGCAAACCAGGGAAGGCTGTAATAGGTCTCGAAGATGCCCTCGTCGCCCGGATGCGGCAACTGGCCGTCGCCCACCAGAATTCCAAGCCCGCCATCATTGAGGAACGCCTGGTGCACCTTGGAAAGGCCGTTGACGACCCCGGCGATGCCGAAGGTATCGTCATCGCGACCCCACATCTTCCCGGAAACCGAGAGTCCCGCCGCGACGGTGCGGTCGACATCGGTGAATTCATAAGGCTCCTTGCTGCCGTCGGCCCAGCCGGCTCGGGCGAACAAGCCGACATTCTCCACCAGTTGCTGCTCGAGATTCATGCTGATGCCGCCGCGGCTTTGATAGGTGCGGACGGCGGTGATGTCGGCGGGACCGCCCGTCATCGCGGCAAGCTGGATGGCGTCTTGAAAGCTGCCCATTCGGCCCCGGCTCAGGAATCCCGTCACAGCCACCTTTCCCGGCTGGCCGAAAATCGAGTAGCGCCGCTCGATTTCGCCGTCCCACTGAAATTGTCCGAAATGGGAATCCAGCATGGTCGAGTTCGGCACGACGGAAAGGTCGAACATGCCTCCGCGAAGGGTCCATGGGCCGGTATACCACTCGATCGCTCCGCCGACCGTATAGGCCCACGCATCTGCGGCGTAGTCGTACGTGCCGGTGTCGATCACCGTCCAGTTCATGAAATCGCCGCGCGGATCATGGGCATATTTGTTGGTGTCGAAAATATCGACGACGCCGATCTTGCCAACCGTGATCACCAGCCGGTCGGAGGTCTGCGATCCCGCAAATTGCATGAGCCCGGAATCGACTTTCTGGGTGTCGCCCCCGAGATCTATGGTCTGGCGGACGAATGCCCGCTGTAGCCGCGTGTACGGATAGCTTGCGCCGACCTTGTAGGCCTCGCCGCTCGGGAAGCCCGCCGCGCCGACCGAGCCGCTCAAGCCAAAACCCTGGTCGATTTCAGGCGTGATCCAGAACTCGGCGCCATCCCATAGCTTTGCGCCCGCGTACAAGGTGACGTCGGTGGTCTCACGGCCGATGTTCGGAGCGAGACTGTTCTGCCCTCGATACGGATCCCGAAAGGACGGGTCATATTGATTGAGGAAAGTGGCCTGCGCGTGGAAGGCGAAGCGATCGGTCTCCAGCGCGCGAGGGCCTTTGGTCAGAAGCTCCGGCAAGGGATCTGTTCCGCCGAGCTTGTAGTTCAGGCCGAGCCGAAGGCTTTGCATCGCAAGGTCGGATTGAAATGTGTCCGCAGAGCCGGCGAAGAATGCGCCCTTGCGGCCAAATCCCGTCTGCAGATATTCGGCCTTCGCCGTCCAATTGCCGGTGATGGGAAGCTCAACGCCGATTCCCGCGGCCCAGCCCAACCGCCACAGCAACGCAGTTTCCGTCGTCCCTGGCGGGACTGAGTTGCCGAAGGCGGACGCAGCAACCTGGGTCCGCGCCACTTGGTCGTAGGTCCAGGCCAGGCCAGCCGTTCCGTAGAGGAGCAGGTGGTCGAACGCATAGCCGATTCGGGCGCGGGCGCTTCCGTAGTGGATCACCCCTTCGCCATAGGTTACCTGACCGGTCAGCGGAGAAGCGGCGGTTTGGCTGCCCCGCACTGAATAGGGCACCACCACGTCCGAATTGGGAAAGCTGACGTCGGCCTCGACACCGAGCAGCATGCGAGACGGCAGGACACGGTTATACCCGCCTTGCAATCCGGCGACGAAGCTGCCCGTCCCTGCCATGAAATCGAAGTTGAACGGGAGGTCGAACGATCCGTTCAGGCCCGGGGCGGCAGCTCCCACGAGGTTTGAAGACCAGGTCGAGGACCCCCTGATCACGCCGGCATGCGCCCCGACGTACCAGCCGGTCCAATCGTAGCCGTTCGTGAGGTAGCTGACCGGTGCTTTGACCGGAAGATCGGCGGGTCTCTCCGCGGTTAAGGCCGGACCGCCGAGCAGTAGCGCGCTGAGCCCGATGGCTATCGAGGCGCCGAATCGGAGAGTGAGGCGGATGGCTTTTTCCCGCGCCGGCGCCGAGGCATTCCCTACGACCATCGCCTGAAACCAATTGTTGCCATTGCCGTTTCCGCTGAAACGCATTGCACCACATTACCGGTCGACTCCGTCAAGACCGTCGGTTCCAGCCTTATTGCAAGTCATTCGCAATTGGAAGCGCGACCATTGAAAGCGCTCGCGAATGATGTGATTCAGTGACGCGTGTGCAACAGAAGTCGTTTCAAATCGACCCCGGCCCTCACTCACGCAAGTTACCTGACGTTGTGGCCGCTCCGTCGCCCATAAGACGATCCGACGAAGCTTTTATGAAAGACGTAGGCGGACCAAACAAAAAGGGTGACCCGCCCGGGGGGACAGCCGGGCGGGTCGGGAACGGCACGGGGTGGATGAGGCGCCCGTGCCGGACGCGAAATCCACAACCTCAACGCCGTTGATCAGTAGCAGCTACGGACGGTGCCGATGTAGTTGCCGAAAGCATCGAAGCGACGCACCCAGCCGCAGTGCTCGTAATAGGGGTAGGGCTCGCTGGCGGCGATGGCGCTGCCGACGACGGCGGCACCGAGCAGGCCGGCGCCGATGCCCCAGCCATGGTGGAAGCCGCCGTGAGAGAAACCGCCGTGATAGAAACCGTGGGCCTCTGCGGCGGTGGTGGAGGAAGCGACGCTGCCGGTGACGGCGAGCGCGGCGAGGGCGACAGCGGCAATCCTGGTCTTGGTCGACATGGTGAACTCCGTTGGGTTGAGGCGGTCCGTTGTGGTCCGCGTGCTCGATTCGACGGAGCTGCCCGGATTCCGGTTCGCGCGTTCCGGGTGAAATTTTGGTAAGCCGAAATGGGTATTACGAGTGCAACAAGGTCAAGTGCAACAAGATCAAGCCGAGCCGGGCGTACCCTTCAGCGGCCCGTCCGCCAGCACGCTCACGTCGAATTCATCGATGTCCTCGAGCAGCTCGATGAACCGGCGCGCGCCATGATCGAGCAACTGCTCGCCCTTGTCGGCGCTGGCTTCGGTCGCATCGCCGATGCCGCCGCTGGGGTGCAGGTCCTGCGTCTGCCAGGCGAACGGCGCCGGCCGCTGTGTCGAAAGCCAGCGACGATGCGCCTCCATCTCGACGCTGGCGGGGTGGAAATCAGCGATCTCATCGCTTCGCACATGCGCGCCGTAGCGCGCCAGCATGATCGAGGTTTCGACCGCCCCGCCATGGATGCCGTGGCGCAATTCGACGTCGGAGAACAAGCCGTCGGGGATGCCGAAGCGGAACCAGGACGTGGTGACGACCAGCAGGCCGCATCGCGCGCGCAGCTCCTGAGCGGCGAGCGTCATCGCCGCACTGTTGCCGCCGTGGCTCGTGATCATCACGAGCTTCCTCACGCCGGCGCGCGCGACGCTCTCGCCGAGCGCGAGCCAGCTCTTCAGCGCGACATCGGACGGCAGCGTCAGCGTCCCGGGATAGTCGACATGCTCGGTGGAGATCCCGACCGGCTGCACCGGCAGGAACGTCACCGGCAAGGTCGGGGCGACGAGTTCGCGCACCCGCGCGAGATAGGCCTCCGCGATCATCACGTCGGTACCTAACGGCAGATGCGGGCCGTGCTGCTCCGTCGCCGCCAGCGGCAGCACCGCAATCCACCGCGCGGGCTCGGCTGCGGCGATCTCAGGCCAGCGAATATCGCTCCAGTTGCGGGGCGGAACGGTTGACGTCATCGCGCGAGATGTTTCTTTCGAGGCCATTGCAAGTTAATTACTGTACTATGTGCCAGAACGGTGAATGGAGTCCAATCATGCAGCCGGCTGTCTTGTTTCGAACGTTAACGGCGGGCCTGCTGGCCGCCCTTCTGACCGCGGCTCCGGCCCTGGCCCAAGAAAAAGGACAAGACAAGGATCAGGCCGGCAAGCTCGACAAGGTCTCGTTCGGCACCAACTGGGTCGCCGAGGCCGAGCATGGCGGTTTCTTCCAGGCCGTGGCCGACGGCACCTACCAGAAATATGGGCTCGACGTCACCATCGTGCCAGGCGGCCCGAACGTGAACAACCGCATGCTGCTTATTTCCGGCAAGCTCGATTTCTTCATGGCCGCGAACTCGCTGATGTCGCTCGACGCGGTCACCAACAACGTGCCGGTGGTCTCGGTGGCCGCGATCTTCCAGAAGGATCCGCAGGTCTTCCTCACCCATCCGGAATCGCGGGTCTCGAAGCTCGAGGACCTGAAGCCGCTGACGCTGTTCATCTCCAAGGAGGGCATCACCAGCTATTTCCAGTGGCTGAAGTCCGAATACGGCTTCAACGAAAAGAACGTCAAGCCCTATACGTTCAACCCGCAGCCCTTCATCGCGACCGCGCAGAGCGCGATGCAGGGCTATGCGACCTCCGAGCCCTATGCGGTGGAAAAGGCGGCCGGCTTCAAGCCCGGTGTCCTCCTGCTTGCCGACTACGGCTTCGACGACTACTCGACCCTGATCGAGACCCGTATCGACCTGGTGCAGAAGAAGCCGGACCTGGTGCAGCGCTTCGTCGATGCCTCCGTGATTGGCTGGTACAACTATCTCTATGGCGACAATGCGCCCGGCAATGCCATGATCAAGAAGCTCAACCCGGAGATGACCGATGAGCTCCTGGCCTATTCCGTCGCCAAGATGAAGGAATACGGCATCGTCGATTCCGGCGACACGCTCAAGAACGGCGTCGGCGCCATGACCGACGAGCGGGTGACGAGCTTCTTCGCCAAGATGGTGAAGGCCGGCGTGGTCAAGCCCGACATCGACTACCGAAAATCCTACACGCTGCGTTTCGTCAACAAGGGCGTCGGCATCGAGCTGCGGCCGCAGAAGTAGATCGTGGGTGAAGCCTTGCCCGAGCTCGACACGCCCGTCATGGGGCGCGCGGTCCGCCTGCGCGGCGTCACCAAGACCTATGACAATGGTGTGACGGCGCTGGGGCCGCTCGATCTCGACATCGGCAAGAGCGAGTTCGTCTCACTGCTCGGGCCATCGGGCTGCGGTAAGTCGACCGCATTGCGGCTGATCGCCGGTCTGGCTGCGCCGACCTCCGGTGAGGTCGTCGTCGCGCATCGCGCGGGCGAGGGACGGCCCGGCCGCGGCATCGGTTTCGTGTTCCAGGAGCCGACGCTGATGCCCTGGACCAGCGTTGAGGAAAATGTCCGGCTGCCGCTGAAGCTCGCGCATGTGCCGGCGGCGGAATCCGACCAGCGTGTCGGCGAAGCGCTCGAGCGCGTCGGGCTGGCCGATTTTTCCAATAGCTATCCGCGGGAATTGTCGGGCGGGATGAAGATGCGGGTGTCGCTGGCGCGCGCGCTCGTCACCGATCCGGAGATCCTGCTGCTGGACGAGCCGTTCGCGGCGCTCGACGAGATCACCCGCTTCCGCCTCAACAACGATCTCTTGGCGCTGTGGCGCAATTTGAACAAGACCGTCGTCTTCGTCACCCATTCGGTGTTCGAATCGGTCTACCTGTCGCAGCGCGTGATCGTGATGACGGCGCGGCCCGGCCGCATCAGCTCGGAGATCCGCATCGAGGCGGAGGAGCCGCGCAGCGAGGCGTTTCGGACCTCGGCCGGCTATGCCGATCTCTGCCGCAAGGTGTCGGCGGCGTTGGCGCCGTCCTATGCCGGACGGTCGTCGCTATGAGCGCGTTGCAGGAGGAGGGCAGGGCGGCCGCCGCGGCCCGCAACGGCCGCGTCGTGCGGGCCTTGCGAATCGTGCTGCCGGTCGTCGTTGCGATAGTCGCCACCGCGGCGTGGGAGCTGATCGTCCGTCTCAACGACATCCAGCCTTATGTGCTGCCCGGTCCCATCGCGGTCTTCACGACGCTGGCCGGCGACTGGGGCGTGCTGTGGGATTCGCTGCTCGTGACGCTCCTGACCACGCTCGAAGGTTTCGTCGCCGCCAGCATCGGCGGCATTGCGCTGGCGCTCTTGTTCAACCAGTCGAAGGCGCTGGAATATTCGCTGTTCCCCTATGCCGTGGTCCTGCAGGTCACGCCCGTGATCGCGATCGCGCCGCTATTGTTGATCTACCTGCCGCAGCAGGCTGCGGTCGTGGTCTGCGCCTGGATCGTCGCGTTCTTTCCGGTGCTGTCCAACACCACGCTCGGGCTCAATTCGGTCGACCGCAACCTGGCCGGGCTGTTTCAGCTCTATGGCGCCTCGCCGCTGCAGACGCTGCGTTACCTCAAATTTCCGTCAGCGCTGCCGTATGTGCTGGGCGGCCTGCGCATCGCCGGCGGACTGTCGCTGATCGGGGCGGTGGTGGCGGAAATTGCGGCAGGCACGGCTGGCGCGGGCTCCGGCCTTGCCTACCGGATCGCCGAATCCGGCTACCGGTTGAACATCCCGCGCATGTTCGCGGCGCTGCTTCTGCTGTCACTGGCTGGGATTGTCATCTATGCCCTGCTGGCGCTAGTTTCGCATCTCGCATTGCGGCATTGGCACGAAAGCGCGCTCGGAAAGGAAAGCTGATGGCGGCCGGTACAGTCTCGTCCGAAAAAATCGATCTGGTGGTCCACGGACCGAGCAAGCCGATCGTCAACAACGGCTTCTCCGACCAGTTCGTGCTGCATCATTTCGAAACGACGCACGACCTGGAGCGGCTGGCGCCTGATGTCGCCGCACGGGCTCGCGGCATGGCCATCACCTACAACACGGTACGCGGCGACGCCAAGACGCTGGGGCGATTTCCCAAGCTCGAGATCGTGTCCGCCTTCGGCGTCGGCTACGACCATGTCGACGCCGACTATGCGCGCGACCACGGCATCATGGTCACCAACACGCCTGATGTCCTGACCGAGGAGGTCGCCGATATCGCGATGGGCCTGTTGATTGCGACCTTGCGCGAATTCGTCAAGGCCGACCGGTACTTGCGGGCCGGCCTGTGGAGCACGCAGCAGTTTCCCCTGAGTGCCGGCTCGCTGCGCGACCGCACCGTCGGCATGGTCGGCATGGGGCGGATCGGGCAGGCGATCGCGCGCCGGCTCGATGCTTCCCGGGTGCCGGTGGTCTATCACACCCGCAATCCCGCGCCCGGCATGTCGTACAAGCACTATCCCGACCTGATGGAGATGGCGAAGGCGGTGGATACGCTGATCCTCATCCTGCCGGGCGGGCCGTCGACGGCCAAGATGATCAATGCCGATGTCATGAAGGCGCTGGGGCCGCGCGGCGTGATCATCAACGTCGCGCGCGGCACGGTCGTGGACGAGCAGGCGCTGGTCGCGGCGCTGAAGTCCGGCACGATTCTCGCCGCCGGCCTCGACGTGTTCGAGAAGGAGCCCAACGTGCCGGACGAGCTCAAGGCGATGCCAAACGTCGTATTGCTGCCACATATTGGCTCGGCTTCCGTGGTAACGCGCAACGCCATGGACCAGCTCGTGGTGGACAATCTGAAGGCATGGTTCGCCGGCAAGCCACCGCTGACGCCAGTTGCCGAGACCCCCGCCAAGGCCCGCTGATGACATCCCGCCTCTGTCTCTTCCTCGCAGCCCTGCTGATGTCGCTCGTCCCGGGATCGCCCGCGCGAGCGCAGGACACGGCGAGCCTGAGGAAGGGCATGATCGGCCAGTGGGAGCTCTCGACCACCGACCGCAGCAAGACCTGCGTGGTCACCCTGAAGCCCGACGCCGCACCGCAAGGCTCGAAGCTCGAGCTCGAGCCCAATTGCGCGGCGGCGCTGCCCTTCACCAAGGACATCACGGGCTGGAACGTCAAGGGCCTCGACATCGTGCGCCTTCAGGACGCCCAGGCCGAGGCGGTGATCGACTTCACCGAGGTCGAGACCGGCATCTTCGAGGGGCTGCGCACGGGCGAAGGCGTCTACATCCTGCAAAATCTCGCCGCCGCGCGCTCGCTCGCCAAGTCGATGGACCAGATGATCGGCGACTGGGCCATGGTCCACGGCGACGGCAACACGATCTGCGGATTGACGCTGACCAACAATGACGCCGGCCACGATAATTTCCAGGTGTTCCTGAAGCCGAAATGCGATTCCGCCGTCGCGGCGTTCGCGCCGACGCAGTGGCGGCTGGAGCACGGCCAGATCATGCTGATGTCGGACAGGGGCGAGACCTGGCGTTTCGAGGCCGACGACAATGCGCAATGGCGCCTCGTGCCCGACAGCGCCAATCCGCTGATCATGCTGCGGCAGTAGGCCTGCCTCGCCGTCTACGGGGCGGAGGGAGATCGTCGGGGCGATCGGCTCTATCTTGCTGCGGACATCATCCAGCTTGCGATCCGCAGCGTCAGTGCGGTCGGTGACAGCCGGCTTGAGATCGCCATGATCCGGTTCAACAGCCCGGTGATGACGACGGAGCGGCGCGCCTTCAGGCCACGATAGCCGATCCGCGCCACCTCGCTGGCGCTCATGACGGGGATCATGCTGCCCTTGAACAGCGCGGAGTTCGCGACGCTCGCCACCTCCGCGAACTCGGTCGCGGTGGCACCGGGGCAGAGCGTGGTGACGCTGACGCCGGTGTTTCTCACTTCATAGGCGATGGCCTGGCCGAAGCTCAGCACATAGGCCTTGCTGGCGCAGTAGACCGCCATGTTCGGTCCCGGCTGAAAAGCGGCGGTGGACGACAGCAGCATGACATGCCCGCGGCCGCGGCGGACCATGCCGGGCAGCACCAGCCGGGTCAGCTCGGTCAGCGTAACCACGTTGAGCTGCAGCATCTCGCCGATCCGTTGCGGATCGCTCTTGTGGAAGCGCCCCTGGCCGCCGAGGCCGGCGGCGTTGATCAGGACGTCGACGACGAGGACCTTCGCCTCGATCTCCCGCACCAGGCCCGCGGCGGCGCCGCTCTTGCCGAGATCGGCCGCGATGATGGTGCAGGCCGCGCCCATCGCCTTGAACTCATCAGCGAGCGCCTGCATCCGCTCGACGCGGCGCGCACACAGGATCAGGTCGTGGCCGTCGCGCGCGAGCTCGCGGGCGAGCTGCGCGCCGATGCCGCTCGATGCGCCCGTCACGAGCGCGAGCGGTCTGGGATTGGTTGTCATGAGGGCAACTCCGTGCTGGCCGCGCAACATAGTCTGGCTCGTTGACGGCTTTCTTACGGAGATGGTGGCATTTCCCGCAACCGACAACCGGCGACCGACTTTTTCGGACCGACGGGACCCCCCGATTGGAGCCCTCCTCATGGTGCAGAAACGCGTGCTCGCCATCGGCATCGACCCGCGCTTCGTCGACTATGCCGCCTTTCCCCCATTCACACCCGAGCTTTTCCGTGGCTTCATCGCGGCGCAGATCGAGAACGCCCGCGCGGCCGGCTACGACGTCACGAGCTGCCTGATCGATCTTCGATACGGCCGAATCAGTCGCCGCCTCGGTCCTGCAGTCCGGCAAGTTCGATTGCGCGTGATCGGGACGGGGCTGCGGCTGCCGCCGGAGCATTTCCTGCTGTTCGAAAGCATCATCAATCTCATCTACCGCCTCGCTCCCGGCGCAGGGCGAATGATCTAGATCAGCTTCATCCCCTTCAGGCTCGCATGCCCGTTCTTGCCGACGATGATGTGGTCGTGCACGGCGATGCCGAGCGGCCTGGCGATCTCGACGATCGCCTTGGTCATCGTAATGTCGGCCTGCGAGGGCGAGGGGTCGCCGGAGGGGTGGTTGTGCACCAGGATCAGCGCGGTCGCGGACAGTTCCAGCGCGCGCTTGATCACCTCGCGGGGATAGACCGGCGTGTGGTCGACGGTGCCGGTCTGCTGCACCTCGTCGGCAATGAGCTGGTTGCGCTTGTCGAGGAACAGCAGGCGGAACTGCTCCTTGTCGGCGAACGCCATGCTGGTGCGGCAGTAGTCGATCACGTCCTCCCATGACGACAGCCGTCCGCGCTGCTTGAGCTCGCCCCTGGCGACGCGGTGGGCGGCCGCGGCGATCAGCTTCAGATGATTGACGGTGGTGTCGCCGATGCCACCGACCTCGCGCAGCCGCGTCTCCGGCGCGTGGATCACCTCGGCGAACGAGCCGAAGGTCTTCAGCAGCGCCTTGGCGAGCGGCTTCATGTCGCGCCGCGGCTGCGCCGCGAACAGCACCAGCTCCAGGAGCTCGTAGTCGCTGAGCGCGTCGGCGCCGGCGCTGCGGAATCGCTCCCGCAGCCGCTCGCGATGGCCGTGATAATGCGGCGTGTCGGCGGTGACGGGCGGATCTTCCGGCTGGGGCAATTTGGCAGGCATGCAGGGAGAACATGCCGCGTCCACAAACTTTTGCAACCGGGAAGTGCCGCCGCGTCAGGTCCGGTAGGCCCCAAGCCCGACGGCGAGGAAGCGCTCGATCATGGCGTTGACCTGATCGGCCACCTCGACGGTGTTGAAATGGCCGGCCAGCATCGTCTTGGCGATCACGAGCTGCGGACAGAGCGCCTTGAGGCGGTCGAGGTCGCGGGCCATGTTGACCAGCGGCACGTCGGCGGAAATGTAGGCCATCGGAATGCGGCAGGCCTTCGCTGCCGGCTCGGCATCGTAGCTGAGGACGGCATTTCTGATGGTCGAGAAGGCCACGTGCTGGGGCGTGCTCTCGCAAGGCGGCCGGATGTATTCGTCGAAGATCGCCTTGCGCCGCCCCGGGTCGTCATAGTCGCAGCCGATCTCCCAGGCGTTCGTCCTGGAAACGTCGAGATAGTTCGGCCCGCCGATGCCGGCCAGAAGCTGGCCGACTTCGGGCGCATTGCGCATCTCGCCGGCGGGCATGACGATCGAATCGATCATGATCAGGCCCGAGGCCAGCTCCGGATAGCGGCCGCACAATTCGAGCGAGATCGCGCCGCCGAGGCTGTGGCCGATCACCACCGGCCGGTCCATCCCGAGCAGGAAGCACTGCCAGGCGATGTCGTCGGCAAATCCCGCCATCGTATATTCCTGCTCCGGCGCGTCACTCGCGCCATGGCCGCGAAGGTTGATCGCGACGACACGCCGGCTTTGCGCAAAATGCTCGATCTGCGGCGTGAAGATGCGGTGATCGCCGGTCCAGCCATTGACCAGCAGAAGCGACGGCGTGCGCGGATCGGCCGGGCCGGCCTCGAAATGCGCGAGCCGGACGCCGTCGCGGTCCAGGAAAGCCGGGTTCAGTTTGCGGTTGCGGCTCATCGTCGTCTCCTGAATTATTTCGATATCGCTGCTCAGGCCGAAGCTGTGCGAAGGGCAACCAGCGTTGTCCCCACGTAAGACGCCACCGCGAGCAGGCAGAACAGCAGCATGGTGAGCGCCATCGACAGCGCGGAACGGCCGTCGAACAGGAAGGTGACGAGCCAGCTCGACGATGCCGCGCCGAGCATCTGCATGAACATCACGACCGCACCGGCGCTGCCGGCGATGGCGGGCATCGGCTGTAGCGCGTCGCCGACGGCGTTGGGCGAGATCAGTCCAAAGGACAGGGCGACGCCGGTCATGACGAGAACGATGAGCGGAATAGACCTGCCGTCCGCGAGCGCCATGGTCAGCAGGCACACCGCAAGCGCGGTCGAAAGCGAAAGGCCGATGACGATCATCTGACGGGACGTCACGCCCCGTCCGGCGAGCCGCTGGTTGAGCTGGGAGCCGGCCATCACCGAGAGCGAGCTTGCGCCGAAAACGACGCCGTACCGGCTCGGGCTCATGCCGATGGCGTCGATCAGGAACAACGAGGAGCCGGTGATGTAGGCGAACACCGCGCCCGCGGCGGCGGCATTGCACAGCGCGTTGCCCAGGCAGACGGGGTGGCTCAGAACGGCGAGGTAGTCCCGCGCAACGGCCGGCAGACTGAAGCGGGCGTGCGGATCGATCCGTGCGGTCTCGGCAAGGCCGCGCATCGCGGCGAGGAGGATGCATCCGCCGAAAACCGGCACCCAATACACCGTCTGCCAGCCGCCCAGCGCCAGCAGCGCCGCGCCGACGGTCGGCGCGATCATCGGCACGATGTTCACGGCGAACACGATGTAGGACATTTTCGCGCGCGCTGCCTCGCCGTCGAACAGGTCGCGCACGACGGTCAGCGCCCCCATGCCCGGCCCCGAGGCGCCGATCCCCTGCAGCGTGCGGAACAGCAGGAGTTGCGGCAGCGAGCGCGCGAGCATGCAGCCGATGCTGGCGAGGACCAGGAGTGCGCCGCCGAACAGGATGATGGGCCGGCGGCCGATCCGGTCCGAGATGGGGCCGTACACGACCAGCGCCACGCCAAGTCCGAGCAGATAGACGCTCATCGCGAGACCGATCTCGGAAGCGGGCGCTCCGAGGGCTCTGGCCGTCGCCGGCAGGGCCGGCAGGATCATGTCGATGCCAAAGGTCGGCAGTGCGGACAACAGGCCGAGCAGCCATGTGAAGGCAAGGGAGTTGGGACGAAGGGGCATGGGACCGTCGGATATCCGGAGAGCAGAGCCGCCACCGGCGTCGCGCCGCCGCCGCGATGCCGTGCGGGGGCAGAGAAGGCCGGGCGTCAAGCCGCGGGCTGCCGCCTGTTTGCACGTCTGGCGGACCTCGCTCGGGCGGCGGACTCGGCTGCCATCCGACCGCCGCAGCCCATTGCCGCAACCGCCTCCATCTCCCGGACCAGGGTGGTGCTGTCGATGTCGATCTTGATCGCATTGCCGAGCCGTCGCGCACAGAAGCCGAACTGCGGGTCCAGGATCAACCTTGCCGCCGCCGAAGCGATCTCCGTCTCGGACGCATCCGGCGACAGCCGGAGGCCGGCGCCCTTGGCTTCGACGCGGGCGGCGTTGTCGCCCTGGTCGCGTCCCATCGGCAGCACCAGCAGCGGCAGCGCGTGGATCAGTGCGCGGTTGACGGTGCCATGTCCGCCTTGACTGATGACGAGCGAGACCTCGGACATGACGGTGTCGTGCGGCGCGCTGCGGAGCAGGCGCACATTGTCCGGAGCATGGAACATGTCGATATCGAGATTGGGACCGGCGGTGGCCACGGCTTCGATGTCGAGCTGCCCCATCGCATGGATGACGCGCTGAAACAGCTCGCCCTGGCCCTGCGCGCCGGTCGAGCAGGCAATCAGCACGCGCGGCCGGTTCGAACCGGCCGACCACGGCGCGCGCCACGGCCCGGACCAACTGGGCTGGTCGAGCAGCGGCCCGACATAGCGGACATTGTCGGGCAGCCAGTCCGCCTTGAAGTCGAACGCCTGGCTCATCGCCAGCAGGACGCGCGCAGGCCGGTCGAAGATGTCCAGCATGTGCGGCAGGCGCGTCACACCGAACCGCGCGCAGGCATCGTTGAAGCCCGGCAGCAAGGCATTGAAGACCTCCGCGAACTGACCGCTGGCGGCGGCGACCTCGGTACGCTCCTCCGGTGTCCTTGGCGCCGACATGCCGGTGGAGGCGGGCGGCACACCGGCGAGCGGCCGAAGGCTCACATGCGGCGAGAGCATCGCGTAGGGCACCCCCGCCGCCTCGGCGCCGAGGGCGGCGCCGAACAGGATGTCGATGGTCAGCACGGCGTCGGTCGCAGCCCTGCCGATCTCGTCGCGGACGTCGGCCGCATAGGCGGCCGCCGGATCGATCAAGGCGCGACGAAAACAGTCGATGATGTCGGTGAAGTCGACCGGATCCGCTTCGCGTCCGGTCGGCGCGCGACGCCAGGTCACGAACTCGAAATCGGCCGCCGCGACCTCGTCGCGCATCGCCGGATCAGCCATCACCCGGATGCGGTGTCCCCGCTGCCGGAGCAGACGCGCCGCGGTCAGCAACGGATTGAGATTGCCGGAAGTGCCCCAGGATATGAGCAGGAAATTGTACGACACGATACATTGCCTCCGTGATTGCCAGGCGGGTCGATTGGCGCAACGCGGTGGCAGGATGGCCGCTCGACCGGCCCGAACACACCGCGTGGCGTGACGCGGCGAGCCTCGGCGTTGCCGGCTACGCCACAATTACGGAGCGGCGGAGGATGATTACGGCTGTAATGGCGAAGCCGCCGGGCCGGTCAAACCGGCGTCATGCAACGTCCGCGGGCGCTGACGCCCGCGTGACAACAAATCAGCTTCGCGTGTATGACTGGCGCAAATGCAATTGCAATAAGGACCGAGGCATGACGGGGAAAACCCGGCCCGGAGGCCGCAGCGCCCGCAACAGGGCGGCGGTTTTCGAAGCCGCGGCCGCGCTGCTGGCTGAACGGGGACACGAGGCGGTCACGATGACCGACATCGCCGAACGGGCCGGCATGGCCGCGACCAGCCTCTATCGCCGCTGGGGGGACGTGCGCGCCTTGATCATGGAGGTCGCGGTCGAAAAACTGATGCGCGAGCGACCGCTGCCCGATACCGGATCGCTGCGCGGCGACTTGCTCGCCTGGGCCCGTCCGATCGCGACCAGTCTCGCGAGCCGCGAAGGCTCGTCGTTCTTTCGGGCGGTGATCGCAACGACGCCGCCGGCCGGCGCCGATGGATCATTGCGCCGCGTGGCGCTGAACCGCCGGAGCGAGCAGATGGCGCTGATGCTGGAGCGCGCCCGGCAGCGCGGCGAGAAGCCGCCGGATGTCGCCGAGCTGATCGATTACGTGCTGGCGCCGCTTTACATGCGCGCGCTGTTTGGCCGGCCGCTCAGCAGGGCCGTCGCCGATCGTCTGGTCGACCGGCTGGTGGCACGATCCTAGCGCTCGCCTCGCGAGCCACCGGCAGGCGGGGGCATCACCTCCCGTCAGTAACGCAAATTTTATTGCGTTAGATGAATCCTTGATGCAACTCGTATTGCATCAGCTGCTATCAGCACGGCTGCGACGACGCGCAACGCCGAGGAAGCATGATGGCGAAGCTCAGCATCAACGGACAGATGATCGACATCGACGTCGAGCCGGACACGCCGCTACTTTGGGCGATCCGTGAAAACGTCGGGCTGACCGGCACCAAATATGGCTGCGGCATCGCCCAATGCGGCGCCTGCACGGTTCACATGGACGGCGTCGCGATGCGGTCCTGCGGCGTGCTGGTCAGCGAAGCCGTCGGCAGGCAGATCACCACGATCGAGGGCCTTGCGATCAATGGCGTGCTGACCAGAGTTCAACAGGCCTGGATCGACCATGACGTTCCGCAATGCGGCTATTGCCAGAGCGGCATGATCATGGCGGTCGCTGCGCTGCTGAAGGACAATCCGCAGCCTTCCGATGCCGACATCGACGACGCCATCACCAACATCTGCCGCTGCGGCACCTACCAGCAGATTCGCGAAGCCATTCACGCCGCCGCGAACGTTTGAGGAGGGCGCCGTGAACCCCATGCGTCAACTCGATCGCCGCGCTTTTGTCGTCGGCGCCGCCAGCGCCGGTCTCGCCCTTGGATTCGACGTCCCGTTTGGTGGACCGACCGCGGTTCGCGCCGCCGATGGCACGCGCGAGGTCAATGCCTGGGTGGTGATCCGGCCTGACGATACGGTCGTGATCCGCATTGCGCGCTCCGAAATGGGGCAAGGCACGCTGACGGGCCTCGCTCAGCTCGTCGCCGAAGAACTCGAATGCGACTGGAGCAAGGTCACGACGGAATATCCTACTCCAGGCCAAAGCGCCGCGCGAAAGCGCCCGTGGGGCAGCTTCAATACCGGCGGCAGCATCGGCATTCGCGCGTCGCAACAATATGTCCGCAGGGGCGGCGCGGCCGCCCGCGTGATGCTGCTTCAGGCGGCAGCCAATGAATGGAAGGTGCCGGCGGTCGAGTGTGTCGCCGCCGACAGCGTCATCACCCACGCGCCGACGGGCCGCACCGTGACCTACGGCAAGGTGGCGGAGGCCGCGGCAAAACTCGAGCCGCCGACGGACGTCGAGCTGAAGGATCCGAGGGACTGGAAGATCGCAGGCCGGAGCATGAAACGGCTCGACACCGCGGACAAGACCACCGGCAAGATGATCTACGGCATCGATGTCAGGCTTCCGGGCATGCTCAGCGCCGCGATCAGGGCCTGTCCGGTCTTCGGTGGCAAACTGAAGAGCTTCGACGAAGCGAAGATCGCCGGCTTGAAAGGCGTCGGGAAAGTCATGCGGGTCGGCGACGACGCCGTTGCCGTCATCGCCGACACCTGGTGGCGCGCCAAGACCGCGCTCGATGCTTTGCCGATCGTCTGGGACGAAGGCGACAACGCCAAGGTGTCGAGCGCGTCCATCGCCGGGTGGCTCGAGGAAGGTCTCGATCCTGCGCAGCCTGCCTTTGTCGGCAATGCCGATGGCGACGCCAGGGGCGCTATCGCCGGCGCCGCCAGGACGATCGAGGCGGTGTACGATTATCCCTACCAGAACCACGCGGCATTGGAGCCGCTCAACGCCACGGCGCTCTACACGCCCGACAAATGCGAGGTCTGGACCGGGACTCAGGATGGCGAGCGTGCTTTCACCGCGGTCGTCCAGGCCTCCGGCCTGCCCTCCGACAAATGCGATGTCCACAAGGTGATGCTCGGCGGCGGCTTCGGCCGTCGCACGGTGCCCGACTATGTTCGGCAGGCGGTCCTGATCGCCAGGCAGATGCCGGGCACACCGGTCAAGCTCGTGTGGTCACGCGAGGAGGACATGACGCATGGCAGGTATCATCCGGTCACGCAGTGCAAGCTGACCGGCGCATTCGATGCCGACGACAATCTGACCGGCCTGCATATGCGTATCTCGGGCCAGTCGATTGCCGCGAGCAGCACGCCCGAGCTACTCAAGGACGGCATGGATCCGTTCACGTTCCAGGGCGTCGCATCATCCGGAGAGGCGTTCGCCAATATCGGGCCGGCACGGCTGGGTTACACCATCCCGCATCTGCTGATCGACCATTCCATGCGCAATCCTCATGTTCCGGTAGGTGTCTGGCGCGGCGTCAACGGCAACCAGAACGGGATCTATCTCGAATGCTTCATGGACGAGCTGGCGCATTCGGCCGGGCAGGACCCGCTCGCATTCCGCTGCAAGCTGATGGCGAACCATCCGAAGCATCTCGCCGTCCTCGATGCGGTCGCCGAGCGCGTCGGCTGGAGCAGCCCCGCGCCTCAGGGGGTGTTTCGCGGCATCGCGCAGCAGATGGGGCTCGGAAGCTACGTCGCCGCCGCCGCCGAAATCTCCGTCACTGACACCAACAGGATCAGGGTGCATCGCATCGTCGCCGCCACCGATCCCGGCACCGTCGTCAATCCGGCGCAGATCGAGCGGCAGATCGCCGGCTCATTCGTATTCGGCCTCACCGGATTGTTCTATGGTGGTTGCACGGTCAAGGACGGCCGCATCGCGCAGACCAATTTCGACACCTATAACGCGATGCGGATCCGCGAGATGCCGAAAGTCGAAGCGATCGTGATGCCGAGCGGCGGCTTCTGGGGCGGCGTCGGCGAGCCGACCATCGCCGTTGCCGCGCCGGCAGTGCTCAACGCCTATTTCGCCGCGACCGGCAAGCGCATCCGTTCGGTGCCGCTGTCCAATCTCGATATCGTGTTCGCCTGATCCGGAGAAATTCATGTCCCGATGTCCGCTTCCTCCGGCACAACCGAGCGTGCGCTGCCCTTCGACTTGACTGCACCACCACCATCGGCCAGCGTCCGTTCCGGTGAAAGGAACGATCATGCCCGTCAAAATCATTGGAATGATCGGCGTGGCGCCGCCGAGCAGCGAAGCCAGCCTGCACGTGATCGAGGGCGGCTTGTCGCCGTCTTATCTTGTTGAATTTGCCCGTGCCCATGATCGGGCTGGCTTCGACACGGTGCTGGTGGGTTATTCGTCTTCGTCGGCGGAAGGATTCCTGGTCGCGCTTTATGCTGCCATGCAGACGGATCGGATCGGCTACCTCGTCGCGCATCGTCCCGGGTTCGTGGCGCCGACCTTGCTGGCGCGCAAGATCGCGACGTTCGATCATCTGACCGGCGGCAGGCTCGCGGTTCACATCATCACTGGCAAGTCGGATGACGAGCAACATGGCGATGGCGATTTCAGTCCGAAGGACGAGCGCTATCGACGCGCGGCCGAATACCTGGAGCTGATGAGGCTCACCTGGTCGAGCAATGAACCGTTCGATTTCGCGGGAAACTTCTATCGGGTCGAGGGCGCACATTCGGATGTGCGCCCGTTGCAGCAGCCGCATCCTCCATTGTTCTTCGGCGGCGCTTCGGCAGGCGCGCTCGAGATGGGCGCGAGATTATGCGACGTCTACGCGATCTATGCCGAGCCGCTCGCCTCGACGCGCGAGCGCATCGCGCAGTTCCGCGCGCAGGCGGCGGCCTTCGGACGCGCGCCACGGTTCAACGTCTCGGTTCGCCCGATCATCGCCGATACCGAGGACGCCGCATGGGAGAAGGCCAATCGCATCCTCGGCGCGATGGACGCCGCGAAGGGCTGGCGGCGACAGGAAGCGGTGAGCGGCCCGGTCGACAATGCCGGCAAGCGGCTCATGGGCTTCGCGCTCGAGAGCGACATTCATGACGAGCGCCTGTGGATGCCGATCGCCAAGGCTACCGGCGCGCTCGGCAATACCTCATGCCTGGTCGGCACGGCCGAGCAGG
>NZ_JAFAVV010000377.1 GCF_019242285.1 Bradyrhizobium sp. | reverse complement strand
TGATTGAAGAGAGCTCGGGCGGCGGGCGTTTCACCGAGGTCGTGCTGCAGCCGGAGATCACGGTCAGCGCCGGCGCGGACCTCGAGCGCGCCCGCGCGCTGCACGAAGAGGCGCATCGGAAGTGCTTCATCGCCAATTCGGTGAACTTCCCGGTCCGGCACGAGCCGGTGTTCAAGCAGGCCTGATCCGTGCTGGCGCTCACGATGGGCGACCCGGCCGGCATCGGCGGCGAGCTGACGCTCAAGGCCTGGGCAGCGCTGCGCGGCGGCGGGCCAGCGTTTGCGGTGCTCGACGACCCGGCCCGCCTGCGTGCCATCGATGACAGCGTGCCGTTGCAGCCTATTAGTAAGATCGAGGAGGCGGACGGCGTGTTCGCCGGCGCGCTGCCGGTGCTCGCGACGCCGCTAGCCACGCCCCCTACGCCCGGCCAGCCGGATCCGGCCAATGCCGGCGCGGTGCTCGCCAGCATCGAGGAGGCGGTCCGGATGGCCCAATCCGCCCGCGCCCGCGCCGTCGTCACCAATCCGATCAGCAAGGCGACGCTGTATCAGGCCGGATTCCCGCATCCCGGCCACACGGAGTTCCTGGCCGCGCTGACCGGGGCGGCGCATCCGGTGATGATGCTGGCCAACCACCACCTGCGAGTGGTGCCGGTCACGGTGCATGTCGGGTTGCGCGCCGCATTGGACATGCTGTCCACCGACATGATCGCGACCGTCGCGCGCATCACGGCACACTCGCTGCGCGCCCAGTTTGGGATTTCCCGCCCGCGCCTGGCGCTCGCTGGGCTCAACCCGCACGCCGGCGAGGGCGGCGCCATGGGGCATGAGGAGGAGACGATCATCGAACCCGCCAAGCGGCAGCTCCGCCGGGACGGCATCGACGTGTCCGGCCCCTACCCACCGGACACGATGTTCACGCCAGCCGCGCGGTCCGGCTACGATGCCGCGATCTGCATGTATCACGACCAAGCCTTGATACCGCTCAAGACGCTCGACATGGCAACCGGCGTGAACGTAACGCTCGGCCTGCCCATCATCCGCACCTCGCCCGATCACGGCACGGCCTTCGACATCGCGGGGCAAAACCGGGCCGACGCGAGTAGCCTCATCGCGGCCTTGCGAATGGCCGACCAGATGGGGCGCCAGCGATGACGATCCGGCTCGGCGTCAACGTCGATCACGTCGCGACAATTCGCAACGCCCGAGGCGGCGCGCACCCCGACCCGTTCGCGGCGGCGCTGGTGGCGGTCGGAGCCGGCGCGGACGGCATCACCGTCCACTTGCGCGAGGACCGGCGCCACATCAAGGACACCGACCTCGAGCGCATCGCGTCCTCGCCGGAGATCCGGCTGAACATGGAAATGGCGGCAACCGACGAGATGGTCGGGATCGCGCTTCGCCTGCGCCCCGCCGCGTGCTGCCTCGTGCCGGAGCGGCGTGCGGAAGTGACGACGGAAGGAGGGCTCGACGCCGCAGGTCAGGCGAACGCGCTGGAGACACCGATCCGTTCGCTGCGGCAGGCCGGCATCCGCGTCTCCCTGTTCCTCGACCCTGATCCGGTGCAGCTCGAGGCGGCCGCCCGGCTTGGCGCCGAGGTGGTCGAACTGCATACCGGGTCGTATGCGGAGGGACGCGACGGCGAGCTGGAGCGGCTGCGCACGGGTGCGGCGACGCTGCGCGGCCTCGGGCTCGAGTGCCACGCCGGCCACGGACTGACTTACGCAAACGTGTCCCCGGTCGCCGCCATCCCCGAGGTGATGGAGCTGAACATCGGGCATTTCCTGGTCGGCCAATCCGTGATGGACGGGCTTCCGGGCGTGGTGAAGCGCATGAAGGCGATCATGCTAGCGGCTCGGGGCTGAAACCGCCTCGCCGTTGCGGCGCTCCTGCTGCGGGACAGGAGGATGCCATGGCAGAGAAAGATCAAGACAAGCGTGACAAGGCGCTGGACCTGACCGAGGCCGCGCTCGATGCGCTGGATAGCGGGGATGAGAAGAAGGCCGACAAGCTGATCGACGAGGCGAAAAAACTCGATCCATCCGCTGTGGAAGAGGTCGTCCACGATCTCGAGGAAGCCGAGCACACCAGCATGGCCGCCGAGGCCGACGACGACCTCGGCGAGGATGTCGAAGAGAAGGACGAGGAAGCGGCGGGCTAGCCGCCCTTACCCTCCACGCGGGTGCGCCCGCGCCCATACATTGTGCAGCGAAGCCGCGTCCACGTCGGTGTAGCGCTGCGTCGTGGACAGGCTGG
>NZ_JAFAVV010000357.1 GCF_019242285.1 Bradyrhizobium sp. | reverse complement strand
TGCAAGCCGCTGCACCTGCTCGACTGCTGCGTCGAGACCGACAATGCCAATGCCATCATCGTCACGACGGCCGAGCGTGCGAAGGACCTGAAGCAGCCGCTGGTGCGGATCCGCGGCGTGGTGGGTCGCTGCTCGAAGCCGCGGGTCGACATGCACTACCAGACCGGGCCGATCTCGACCGTCGCCGGTCACTACGCCAAGGACATCCTCTGGCCGAATTCCGGCGTCGGGCCAGCGGACGTCGACCTCACCGGCTCCTATGACGCCTTTACTTTCACTACCATGCTGCAGCTCGAGGACTACGGCTTCTGCAAGAAGGGTGAGGGCGGTCACTACGTCTCCGACGGCACCATTCGCCTCGGCGGACGGCGGCCGAACAACACCAGCGGAGGGCACCTTTGCGAGGGCTACACCCACGGCATTGCCATGGTGATCGAGAACGTCCGCCAGCTCCGTCGCGATGCGGACGACAGTTGCCCGATCGGGCCCGACGGCAAGCGCCAGCACACCTACGATTATCGCGAGGGTGGTTGCCGTCAGGTCCGGAACGCCGAGGTCTCGGCCAATCTCGGCTGGGCGATGCCCGGCACGGGCTCGGCGATGGTGATGCGGCGGGGGTAGCAGATGCGAGGGGCCTTGTCTGGGAACCCTTGCTTCTCCTCTTGTGGGAGAAGGTGGCGCGAAGCGCCGGATGAGGGGCTGCCTCAGCAAGCGCGAGACGCAGTTCGATTCGCGGAGAGAGACCCCTCACCCGGATCGCATCTTTCGATGCGATCCGACCTCTTCCACTAGAGGTGCACTGCTAATGCTGATCCATCTCAACTTGATCTCATGAGCTCAAACAACAACCAAGAGACGGACGGGAAGGAAGCGGAATGAAAGCATCGATATTCTGCCTGCCGAGCGTCGCCTCGCGCGCCGAGATCGAGCAGGGCATGGCGGCGATGAGGCCGGAGCTCTACCAGTGCATGCTGAAGGAGCTGACCGAGCTCGTCAAACTGGCCGACGATCTCGGCTACGAATCGGTGAGCTTCACCGAGCATCACTTCCACATCGAGGGTTTCGAGCTCTCCAACAACCCCGTGTTGCTCGACCTCTACTTCGCGATGCAGACCAAACGCATCCGCGTCGGCCAGCTCGGCATCGTGCTGCCGGCGGCCAACCCGATCCGCGTCGCCGAGGACATCGCGATGCTCGATCACATGACCGGCGGGCGCGCCTGCGCAGGCTTTGCCCGCGGCTATCAGCGGCGCTGGGTCGACATCATGGCGCAGCAGACCCATGGCGTCTCGGGGACGTTGCCGCACCAGCATGACGAGATCGACCAGGTCAACCGCGAGGCGTTCGAGGAGAACTGGCAGATCATCAAGACGTGCTGGACCGAGGAGATGTTGAGCTTCCAGGGCAAGTACTGGAAGGTCCCGCCCGGCCCGACGCCGTGGGAGCTCGACACCACGCTGAAATACGGCAAGGGCGTCGAGAACGGCATCCTGAAGGCGGTCGGCGTGGTGCCGAAGCCGCTGCAGAAGCCGTATCCGCCGGTATTCCTGCCGTTCGCGTCGTCGCCGAACTCGATTCGCTGGGCGGCGCGCGAGGGCGTCACCGCGATCCTGCCGCCGCTGCATGAAGCCTATGAATCCCCGCTGTTCGATCTCTATGCGGAGGTCTCGGGCAGGCCTCGCGGCCAGGGCACGGGCCTGTTGCGCGACGTCATCATCGCGGACACGGACGAGGAGGCGATGGCGTTGTGGGAGGATTCCGGCCGCTTCTCGGGCCGGGCGTGGTTCGAGCCGTTCGGCTTCCGCCGCGGTCTTCTGGACCCGGTGACGAAGAAGTTCGCGACCGCGCAAGAGTCGATCGAGCTCGGCTATGCGCTGGTCGGCACCGTCGATACCGTGACCCGCGCACTCGAAGCCAACATGAAGCGGCAGCCGGTCGACTGGTTGTTCTGCTACACCTACAACGCGCTGGTCCCGCATGCGAAGCTGATGAAGTCGACGGAAGCGTTGTGGACCAAGGTGTTGCCGAAGTTCATGTGAGTCGTCCGTTACCCTTGAGGTCAAGACAATGATATCCGCGAACTATCTCGGCATGCCGCTCGAGATCAATGATCTCGACCATGAGAATCTCGACTACTTCGCCTATTGCGCCAAGCACGATTTTCGCTTGCAGCGATGCGCCGCGTGCAAGCTGTTTCGCTATCCGCCGTCCACCGCATGCCCGTGGTGCGCCGAGCTGAGGTCGGAATGGGTATCGATCGAGGGCCGCGGCACCGTGCATTCCTACACCGAGGTCCACCACGCCATCCAGCCGGCATTCAAGCCGTACACGCCCTATCTCGTGCTGCTGGTCGAGCTCGACACCCAGAGCGGCCAGCCGACCAAGGAGGAGGGACTGCGCGTGATCGGCAACCTGACCCGGCCCGATGGCGTGCTCGCGCCGAAGAGCGAGGTCGAGCGGGTCGGCATCGGCACTCGCGTGCGCATGGTGTTCACCGACGTCGCGCCGGGGCTGGCGCTGCCGCAATGGACCATCGAAGAGAGCGCTACCGGCAAACCGTGGCGATATCCGGGTTAGGCGAGACGCTGCGTGGTTGTACTCACGGCGCCGGCGGCCGCCGTCCGATTCGAAAAATTGACCGCATCCCGTGCGGATATTGACGCGATCTGATCCAACTATTGGCCAGTGCTACTGACGTGATTTCCCCAGAGGCCTGCGGATGGGGAAATTGCGCATGGGTCTTCTGCAGATGCAAAGGCTGGGGGTGACGTTGGTCCTTGGCCATATCGTTTCTCTGGGGGGTCTCGGCACCTCACATGCCGCGCCGTCGAATGCGGCGGAAACCGGCTATGTCCATGGACCGCCGTGCAACGATCTCTGCAAGGCCTACATGGCCTGGTCCGATCGGGTGATGGATAGCCTTCATCCGTCGCGACACCCATCACGGGTTGTGGTTCACCACAAGAAACCGGACCGGCCAGCCCACCCTGCGTCGCGCCCGCGCCAGCTGGGCTTGATGCCGTTCGCCGAACATCGTCGCCGCCCCGAGATGGCGTTGCATGCCGAGGATATCCCGCACGTGCAGACTGCATCGCCGGAGCCGGCCTCGATCAGGGCGCGAGCTTTTCCGGCAGATCAAGTCGTGACTGCAGAACCGGCTGATGCTGGCGCCGCGACGAACGATGCGCCGGTCACCTTGCCTGCTTCCGTGACGAGCCTCGTTTCCACCACGCCGGACAGCGGTACGATCGTTCATTTCGAGCGCGGCCTCGACTGGCGGTTCGTGATCTCGCTGGGCCTGGCGTTCTGCTCCCTGTTCTCGCTGATGGCTTGGGGATGGCTCAGACGCGCGGCCATGAGGATGAATGCGCTTCGCTGATGGGCGGATCGCGCCGATTGGAGCTTGTTCGGCAACGGGCGGGTTCCACCAGCGGCGGGACCGGACGGCAATGACCGGTTGAATTCGGTTTCCCGTCGTCCTACGGGTGGGAGGCATGGACATTGCCGCCCCCGCCGAAAAGCCTTTGTTTTCCTGGAGCCGCCACCGGGCGCATCCCGGCAGGCCGGCGCCGTTTTTGCCGATGAGCCGTGCCGAGATGACGGCTCTCGGCTGGGACGCCTGCGACGTCGTGCTGGTCACGGGCGACGCCTATGTCGATCATCCGAGTTTTGGCATGGCGATCATCGGTCGGTTGCTGGAGGCGCAAGGCTTTCGGGTCGGCATCATCGCGCAGCCCGACTGGCAGTCGGCCGAGCCGTTCAAGGTGCTGGGAAGGCCGCGTGTGTTCTTCGGGGTCACCGGCGGCAACATGGATTCGATGGTCAACCGCTACACGGCGGACCGCCGGCTGCGCCACGATGATGCCTATACGCCGGGCGGCGAGGGCGGCAAGCGGCCGGACCGCTGCACCCTGGTCTACGCCCAGCGCTGCCGCGAGGCGTTCAAGGACGTGCCGATCGTGCTCGGCGGCATCGAGGCGTCGCTGCGCCGTATCGCGCATTACGACTACTGGTCGGACAAGGTGCGCCGCTCGGTGCTCGCTGACGCCAAGGCGGATCTGCTGCTTTACGGCAATGCCGAGCGTGCCGTCGTCGAGGTGGCGCACCGGCTCGCCGCCGGCGAGGCGCCGCGTGATCTCGCGTCGATCCGGGGCACCGCGTTGTTCCGCCGCGTGCCCGGAGACTGTGCCGAGCTGCATGCCGACGACCTCGACTCCGCCGACGAGGGCGCCGCGCGCCGCCCCGGCGAGATCGTGATCCGGCTGCCGTCGTGCGAGCAGGTGGAAGCGGACCGCGAGGCCTATGCCCGCGCCTCGCGCGTGCTGCACCGGGAAAGCAATCCCGGCAATGCGCGGCCGTTGGTTCAGCGCCACGGCGACCGCGACCTGTGGCTGAACCAGCCGCCGATTCCGCTGACGTCCGAGGAGATGGACGCCGTCTACGATCTGCCCTACGCCCGCGCGCCGCATCCGTCCTATGGCGATGCCAAAATCCCCGCCTGGGAAATGATAAAATTCTCGGTGACGATCATGCGCGGCTGCTTCGGCGGCTGCACGTTCTGCTCGATCACCGAGCACGAGGGCCGCATCATCCAGAGCCGCTCGGAGGGCTCGATCCTGCGCGAGATCGAGCGCATCCGTGACAAGACGCCGGGCTTCACCGGCGTGATCTCCGACATCGGCGGGCCGACCGCCAACATGTACCGGATGGCCTGCAAGGATCCGAAGATCGAGGCGGCGTGCCGGCGGCCGTCCTGCGTCTTCCCCGAGATCTGCCCGAACCTGAACACCTCGCATGATGACCTGATCCGGCTTTATCGCAAGGTCCGCGAGGTGAAGGGCGTGAAGAAGGTGATGGTCGCTTCCGGCGTGCGCTACGACCTCGCGGTGGAAAGCCCCGAATACGTCAAGGAGCTCGTCACCCATCACGTCGGCGGCTATCTGAAGATCGCGCCCGAACATACCGAGCGCGGCCCGCTCGACAAGATGATGAAGCCCGGGATCGGTGCCTACCACCGCTTCAGGCAGATGTTCGAAGCTGCAGCCAGGCAGGCCGGCAAGAAGTACTACCTGATTCCCTATTTCATCGCGGCGCATCCGGGCACGACCGACGAGGACATGATGAACCTCGCGCTCTGGCTCAAGAAGAATCGTTATCGCGCCGACCAGGTGCAGACCTTTCTGCCGTCGCCGATGGCCACCGCCACGGCGATGTACCACACCGGCGTCAATCCGCTGCGCGGGGTGAGGCATGGGGGAAGCGACAAGGTCGAGGCCGTCACGGGCTTGCGGCAACGCCGGCTGCACAAGGCATTCCTGCGCTATCACGACCCCGACAACTGGCCGCTGTTGCGCGAGGCGCTGAAACGGATGGGCCGCGCCGACCTGATCGGCCCGCGCCCCGGCCAGCTCGTGCCGTCGCACCAGCCGCCCGGCACCGGCAAGGCGGCCGGCACGCGACGGCCGGTGCGCCCCGGCGGCAGGATGCAGCGTTTCACCACCAAGGGCGTGCCTCTGCACAAGTGAAGAGCGGCAGCCCGGGCGAGATCAGCCGGACTCTCGTGGAGAAAAGCAAGGCACTTCAGCGGACGTGTGAACCAAGCCACATCGGAATCAATATTTTGCTGCTATCCATCGAAGCCGAGCCAGCAGGCCGTAATTGCGAGAAATTGCGCCATTTTGCAATCTAAGGATGTTACACGCTTAGATAGAGATCATCTTGCTCGGAGCGAGACTCAGGATTAGGCTTCATCGGAAGTCATTGTTGTGAACGGGAGCATTGCTTCATGTAGACGGCGTGAGTGGTGT
>NZ_JAFAVV010000306.1 GCF_019242285.1 Bradyrhizobium sp. | reverse complement strand
CCGAGGCCAGTTCGATGACAATTTCGAGCCTATCGGCGAGGTCGCACCGCAACCATTTGATCGCGAGCAAGGCCGGCAGGGCAAGGATGTGTTGGCCTCTCTCATCAAGGTCGACATGCTCTATGCTCAGCGGCACCTGTCAGACACAGCCGGCGGAGCTCGTGCTGAAGACCTGACCAAACGGATCAGCCGCATCTACGCAACCGGAGCGAACGAGCGCGGAAATCATCCCGACGCTCTGTTGGCGCTAATGGACGCCGAACAGGCCTTCAACAAGCACCTCAAAGACATCTTCGAGCCCTTTCTCGCGCAGGTCGGACAGATGGGCTATCCGGGCGTCGCCAACCCCCGCCTCCTTATCAAGTCGTCCCTTAATCCGATGACGGTCCTGCAGGCTGCAGACGGCGCCCAGGTGCATTATTCGCTCGCCGAGACAGCCGGCGACGTGCAACTGACCCTTCCGGACCGCTATAATGGCCTAGGCTATAAGAACCTCATCTACATGGTGATCGAGCTCTTCGACCTCCACTCGAGGTGGCTCAAGGTCGAGGACAATCGACCGTTGCTGCACCTCATCTTCATCGAGGAGCCGGAGGCCCACCTCCACATGCAGTTGCAGCAGGTCTTCATTCACAAGGTTCTGGAGATCGTTACAGTCGAAGGAGAGGATGCGGAATTCGCGACGAGCCAGGTGGTGGTGACGACGCACTCCTCGCACATCGTTTACGAACGCGGCTTTATCCCCATTCGCTACTTCCGGCGTTCTGGTGACGGAGTCGGGCAGCAATCAGAGGTACTGAACCTCTCTCTCTATTATCAGCAGCTCGAACCGCCCCTGGACGAGTTCTTGGTTCGCTACATGAAGCTGACCCACTGCGACCTGTTCTTCGCCGACGCCGCGGTCCTGGTAGAGGGTAACGTCGAGCGGCTCCTACTGCCGGAAATGATCGCCATCGCGGCGCCCCGCCTCAAATCCGCCTATCTAAGCGTCCTCGAAGTCGGCGGCGCTTACGCCCACATCTTCCGCAAGCTGATCGAGTTTATCGGCATCACCACGCTGGTGATCACCGACATCGATAGCGTTTTCGGCCCGGCGAATGCGGCAGCGGACGCTGAGCTAGCTGCCGAGGTGGTCGCAGCGCCGGGGGATGACGACGAAGACGAGGCGGCCGAAACCAAACCCGGCCACGCCTGCGTTGTCGCTACGCCTGGGGCCGTCACCTCAAACCAGACGCTCATCGAATGGCTCCCGGCCAAGCGCAACATCGCGGACTTGCTGGACGCCACACCCGAACAGCGAACGCAGAACGATGCGCATGTCCGAGTCGTCTATCAAAGCTCGGTCGACCTTACGTCAAATGGCGAGACCAAGGCTGTGGTGGGACGGACCCTTGAAGAGGCATTCGCCCTTGAGAATTTCGCGTGGTCCCAGGCTGTGGAACGGAAAGCCTTGAACCTACGATTCAAGGGACACGCGGGCCAGACCGTCGACCAGATCGCATTGCGGGTCCACAAACGCGTCACTTCCTCGAACTTCAAGAAGACCAGCTTCGCTTTGGGCCTACTACAGCAGGAGCGGGACGCCTGGAAGGTGCCGCGCTACATTCGGGAGGGGCTGGAATGGCTCGAGGAGTTGGCGGCTCCGCTCCCGCCGGCGCCTGCACCCAACCCAGTGTTGGTCGTGCAGCTCGGCGCGGACACGGAGGTGGTCGGCGAAGGAGCGCCTGTGGCACCGACAGAAGGCGAAGCAAATTGACAATTCGCGTCAATCAGCCCGACACCCCGGCCGACGAGCAACTGCGGCAGTGCCTCGACCATGCACCGACCAACAGCTTCATCATGAAGGCGGGCGCCGGATCGGGAAAGACGACGTCCCTGGTCAAGGCGCTCGCGCACCTAGCAAGGCTCCGCGGCCCTCGTCTTCGCCAGAAAGGTCAACAGATCGCCTGCATCACCTACACCGAAGTCGCGGTGGGAGAAATCTGGGGCGATGTCAGCAATGCGCCGCTCTTTCACGTCTCGACCATCCATAGCTTCCTGTGGAACATCGTCCGGCCGTTCACCAACGACATCCGCGAATGGGTCCGTGAGCGCATCAACGAGAAGATCGGCGATTCCAAGGAAAGGTTGGCGAAGCCGAGAACTCAGGCGGCGACAAAGCTGAGGCTCGAGGCGGACCTGCTCCGCTACGACCAGCAACTCGAGACCATAAAGACCGTCAAGCACTTCACTTACGGCATCGGCAGCAACTACTCAGAGGGCGTACTCGGGCATGACGACGTCCTGAGGATCGGCCCGGCGCTGATCAACGAGAGCATCCTGATGCGTCGGCTCGTCGCGGACCGCTTCCCATATCTTTTTGTCGACGAGAGCCAAGACACCGATCCGAAGGTTGTCGAAGCCTTTCGAAACATCGCCGTCGAGCATGCCGGCCGGTTTTGCCTCGGGTTCTTTGGCGACCCCATGCAGAAGATCTACCTTGCGGGCGTCGGCGCGATCGAAAAGGAAGGCGGGTGGGAGTCGATTACCAAGCCCGAGAACTTTCGTTGTCCGCGCCTCGTCCTGGACGTCGTCAACAAGATCAGGGCCAAAGGAGACGGCCTTGAGCAGACGCGCGGCAAGATGATCGAAGTGAACGGCGAGTTCGTCTCGGCGCCGGGTACCGCAAGGATCTTCGTCCTGCCGGCCGACAATACCCGCAGCGGCAACCTGAACCGCGTCCGCCAATGGCTCAGCGAGCGGAATGACGACCAGAAATGGCTCGACGATTCCATTGAGGGGGTCAAGGTCATGGTTCTCGTTCACCGCATGGCTGCACAGAACATGGGTTTCCCCGACATCTATGCCGCTCTCAACGACCACGGCTCAAGCACCCTTAAGGACGGTCTGCTCGATGGATCCGCGTGGGTGCTGCGCCCCTTTATGCACTATGTACTGCCAATTGTCAGGGCGATAAGGACCAGCGAAAACTTCGCCGCCTTGAGATTGCTGCGTACCACGGCACCAGCGCTGCAGGCGGACAACCTCAAGCCCGATACCGCCCGTCAGATTCTCGATAAACTGAAAGCCGACCTCGACAATCTTGTCGCTCTGTTCGACAACCCCAACACTACCACCCGCGATGTTCTGACTCTGCTCAATAGTCGAAACCTCTATCCGATCGACGAACGCCTCAAGTCTCGCCTCGAAGGCCTGCCTCCAGCCGCCCCGGCCGGCGAGGGAGCGGACGACGACGCAGCAGTGATCGCCTTCTTCGCCTGTAAGGCGAGCCAGATGTGGAACTACGAAAACTATGTGCTGAGGCAGTCGCCCTTCGACACACACCAAGGTGTCAAAGGCGCCGAGTTCGATCGGGTCATCGTCGTGCTCGACGATGAGGAAGCCAAGTACAATCTATTCTCTTACGGAAAATTCTTCGGCATTACGCCGCTCTCTGACACCGACAAGGCTAACAGCGCCGCAGGCAACGAAACCGTTCTCGATCGCACGACACGCCTGTTCTATGTGTGCTGCTCCCGAGCCGTCAGAGACCTGGCGGTCGTCTTCTATGTGCCGGAAGACCAAGTCGTGACAGCGGTGGA
The DNA here is from genome assembly GCF_019242285.1 of Bradyrhizobium sp. Taxonomy (GTDB): domain Bacteria; phylum Pseudomonadota; class Alphaproteobacteria; order Rhizobiales; family Xanthobacteraceae; genus Bradyrhizobium. The sequence goes on along the minus strand of NZ_JAFAVV010000306.1, from coordinate 1,161 downwards.
GAAGGCCAAGGAATTCTTTCGAGCACAGGACATTTTCACGGCGGCCGACCTGTCCTAGGTAGCAACAACCAGCTTAGGCCGAACTATCGTCGATGACCGCTTCGGGCCACGAGCGACGATTGGAAGGCAGCCCGTCAGTTCCGGTCTGCCCGGAAAAAACAGACCATTTCAAAGCGGCATCTCAGGTATTCCATCCTATTGCGAATATTCTTTGGTTCAACGCGATGCCGATTGACCGGACCCTTCACGCCTTGTCGTAGCTCATGCCGCGCTCGAACCTGCGCCCGATCAGCGTTGCCGGAAACAGGATGGCAAAATAGATCAGCGCCACGACAGTATAGACCTCCAGCGGGCGGTAGGTGTCGGCGTTGATCAGGGTGGCATTGTAGACGAGGTCCGGCACCGCGATGACCGACACCAGCGAGGTGTTCTTGAGTTGCGTCACCGACTGGTTGACGTAGGGCGCCATCATCGGCTTCAGCGCCTGCGGCAGGATCACGAGCCGCATCATGCGCCAGCCGCGAAAGCCCAGCGCCCGCGCCGCGTCCCATTGCCCGCGCGGCACGCTCTCGATCGCGCCGCGCACGATCTCGGCGTAGAACGCGCCGCCATAGAGCGTGAGCACGCTGACGGCAGCGACATGAGCCGGGATGTTGACCCCGATCACCACCGGAAAGGCGTAGTAGAACCAGATGATCTGCACCAATAGCGGCGTGCAGCGGAACAGCTCGATATAGGCGAGCAGCAGCCAGTCGATCACGGGAATGCGGCCGAGGCGCAGGATGCCGACGATCAGCCCGAGCAGCGTGCCGAGCAGGATGGTGCCGACGGTATAGGCCACGGTCCAGCCGAGCCCGAGCCAGAACAGGTGGCTGTACTTGCCGAGGATCGAGAAGTCCCAGACGTAATGCATCCCTTGATCCCGCGGACGTCAGAGATAGCGGCTGGGCGCAAAGGCCGTGGCGTCGAACGGAGGTGGCGCCCCGGCGATCATGGCGGCAATCGCCTCGCCCGTCGCCGGTCCCGTGGTGAAGCCGATGTGCTGGTTGCCGAAAGCGAGCCACAGACCGGGATGCCGCGGCGCCGGCCCGATCATTGGCAGGCTGTCGGGCAGGGTCGGGCGCGCGCCGCGCCAGACCTCGCCGACCGGCTCGCCGAATT
>NZ_JAFAVV010000305.1 GCF_019242285.1 Bradyrhizobium sp. | reverse complement strand
TCGCGCAGAAGATGACGTTGATCGAGCTGCTGCAGAACCGCGCCGCGATCCAGGAGGAATCCGCGGCCGAGATGAAGGCGAAGTTCTCGGGCTATTCGCTCGATCTCCAGGAGGTGCTGATCGGCACGCCGCGTGCGCCGGCCGGCGACCACACCATCGAGAACATCCTGATCCAGCTCCGCTCGCGCCAGGTCGCGCGTGAGCAGATCGATACCTACAAGGAGCAGGAGAATGCCGCGATCCAGGAGCGCGCGCTCAACGAAGCCAAGGCGACGGCGGCGGCACAGTCTGCGCTGACGCAGTCGCTGATCCAGGTCAAGGTCAACGAGAACGAGGGTGCGGCAGCGCTCGCGCGTGCCCAGAAGGACGCCGAGACGCGCAAGGTGACGGCAGCCGCCGTCGGCGAGCAGTCACGGCTCGAAGGCCAGGGCGAGGCCGACCGGGTGCTCGCGGTCGGTGCTGCGAATGCGCAGGCGACCAAGCTTGCGGTCGACGCCTATGGCGGCCCGGAATTCCGCCTCGCCGAGCAGAACTTCGCGAAGTTCGCGGATGCGCTGACCCGGATCAACCAGCCGCTGGTGCCGCAGTTCCTGATGTCCGGCGGGCAGGGCGGCGAGGGCAGCAATGCGGGCCTGATCCCGACCGCGATGCTGAGCTCGATGTTCGGCCAGATGATGCCGGCTGCGCTCGAGAAGCTGAAGGACGAGGCGCCGCCGGCGATGCGCAGAACCAATGGTTCATGACGACTGGCATTGGCGGCGGGGCGACCCGCCGCCAACCGCAAACTACTCTACCGCGCGACGTTTAAATGTCTCGACTGAGACGGCATGATCGGAGTGATAGTTGCCGGCTGCCGAGCCTGTGGATCGAGAGGGCGTCGATGGGGCAATCGTCGCGCCTATGGCAGGCCCGAATTCCGCCTCGCTGAACAGAATTTTGCCAAATTCGCTGAAGCCCTCACACGGATCAATCAGCCGCTGGTGCCGAAGCCCCGATGTTCGGCGGGCAGGGCGGAGAAAGCAACAATGCGGGCCAGATCCCAGCCGCGATGCTGATCTCCATGTCGGTCAGATGATGTCCACAGCGCAGGAGAAGCTGAAGGACGAGGCGCAGCACGCCGTGCAATGGACCAACGGCTCGTGAGCGTACGCTGTGGCAGCCTGGCGGCGAGATGACTCGCCGCCGGCCGCCCGTGAGGCGACCCAACCGCCGGAGCAATGCGGGTCGCAGCTCGCGAGAAGAAAAACCTACCAAGACAAACGGTTAGACTGCCGTGTCAACTTGGTCGGAATGAAAGATGCAGCGCAGGCTGCGATAGTCAGGATGTCAGCAATGCTCTGTTTGGCTGCTGCGTGGATTGACCGCCGCTGAAACCGAAGGATACACTGCTGCAAAATATACGGAGGAATCGCCATACTTACGATCGGCAGGCCCGGCGGTCGGTCGTTGTTGCTCGCAGGCGTCGTTGCGTCGCTGGCGGCAACCGGTGGTGCGGTGTGGCTGCGCGAGATGCGGCCGCCGTCGATGATGCAACCGGTCGCTCAAACCATCAGCACGCGAGACGAGAAACCCCAGCCACCGCCCTTGACGGCGGACGAGGAACGCTTCGCGACGACGTTGTGGGCCGTCCACCGGGAGGCGACACGATCGGCGGTGGCATTGAGCTTCGCCGGCATCGCCTATCAGACCGAAGGCCGGGACGCGCATGCGCTCGCACAAAGGATCGAGCCGCTGGCGAAGTTCTTTCATGATGCCGAAACGCAGGTCCGCGCCATGGGGGCGCCGCCCTCGCTGACCGCGTCGCAAGGACAGTATGTCGACGCGATGGCACTCTACGCCAATGCGGCTTCGGAGATGCTGAAATTCACCGGGGATGGCGACCGGCAGCGGCTGAACCTGGCCCACGAGATGGACGTGCGGGCCTCGGAAGACATGTTGCGGGTCGGCGAAATATTGTGGCCGGGTCAATACAAGCCGCATTAGCGGGTCGGGTGGACAAGGAGACGATAGATACAAGCGCGGTCGGATCTCGATCAGGAAAGCTCGAGCAAATTGTAGGGGAGGAAAGCTATGAGGAAACGTGCAATACGAAACCAAGCTTTCACGTGGATGGTCGCGGTGGCGGCGCTGGCAAGCCTGTTCGGCGCGCCGGCGCTGGCCCAGCAGCCGATCTGCTCGGCATGGTTGATCGAGAGCAGCCGTTTCATGAACGTGCCGTTCGGCTCGTTCATGCCGGACCGCGCCTTCGTGCCCGGCAGCACCAAGCCGGAGAGCAATATCCCGAGCGTCGATCTGCCGGTCAACATCGGCGTGATCAAGTGCGGCAATGAGCTGATCCTCTACGATACGGGCTGGAAGCAGCAGGATTATCTGAAGATGACCGGCTCGGACCATTGGGCGCCGCTGCCGGATCAGTTGAAGGTGCTCGGCTTCAATGCGGCCGATGTCACCAAGGTGGTGATCGGCCATGCCCACTGGGACCATGCCGGCCAATTGTCCGACCTGCCCAATGCCGTGCTCTACGTCCAGCGCGAGGAGCTCAAGGCGATCGAATGGGCGCTCAACTATCCGGAGCCGCACATCCGCGCGGTCAACTCCGATCCGGGCGGCTGCAACCGCACGCCCGCCTGTGGCTACATGCCGCTCACCGTCGAGGAGGTGTACGGCAAGGTGCTGAAGGGCAAGGCGGTGATCGTCGACGGCGAGATGGAGATCCTGCCGGGGGTGCGGATTCATCCGGCGTTTCGCGCCCATACGGCCGGCTCGCAATTGCTCGAAGTGCCGACCAGCATCGGCAAGCTCGTGTTCGGCTCGGACGCGTTCTCCTCATATGAGGGCATCCGCGACTGGATGACCGCGAATGTGCAGCAGACCGATACGGTCCAGCAGTTTCTCGCCTATGAGAAGTGCTACAAGATCACCGGCGGCTACAACAACTGCGTCGCCGCCCACGAGCCGCTGAGCTATACGGACAAGTACCCGTTGACGAAGAATTCCTGGGTGGCGTTGAACGGCGGGCGCATGGCCGAGCTCACGCTGGCGCCGGGTGAAAAATCACGCAAGCCATGAGGGCTGCTTTCGGGGTTGGATCGCCCTCCACACCCGGATTGCCTCATCTCGCGGCTGGACGAAAGCGGATCGTCGCGCGCTGGCTGACCCTCTGGCTCGCCTGCATGGCGTGCCTGGTGGCGGAACGCGCCTCGCCGCATGATGCGAGCAGCTATGGCGGCGTGTTTCGCTCCCGCGATCTCGGCGCCACGTGGCTGAATGCGGATGTCGGCCTGTTTCTCAACGCGGCGCTGGTCGTTGCGGTCGACCCGCGCGATTCGTCGCATCTGCTGGCCGGCACCGACCTCGGACTCCTGAGTTCGCGCAATGGCGGGCGGAGCTGGGTGGCGGAGGCGCGCAACGTCATCTTCGGTGCGGTATTTGCTGTGGCCTTCTCGCCGAACGGCGAGCTGGCCGTATGCGCGGCAGCCAGCGGCGTGTTTCGTCGCGATCGAGACGGTTGGCTGCGCGCCGACGTCCCCGACTCCGCGATCCCCACGCGGGCGCTGGTCGCGGGGCCGGCGAGCGATCGTTTCTATCTGCTCGGTCGGAACGAGCTGTTCGCGAGCGAGGATGGCGGCCGCACTTATGCGGCCGTGCCCGGACTTCAGCGGATGGCCGAAATGACGGCGCTGGCGACAATTCCGGGATCGGCCGACATTCTGGCGGTCGTGATCGACGCGCGGACGATGATCAGTCGGGACGGGGGACGCAGCTGGCGTGGCGGCGGTCTCGACCGCCCGGATGCACCGGTCGACACGATCGCGGTCGACGCCGTGCGGCCGCAGCGGATCTGGGCGGCGGCCGGCGGCCGGATCGTGGTCAGCGATGATCTCGGCTCCAATTGGCAACCCGTCGGACGTCCGCTGCCTGAGGCGAGGGCCAGAGTGCGCGGCATCGCGGCGAGCGCAGACGCGGCGACCCTGCTGGTATCCTCCGATCGCGGGATCTACCGGAGCGAGGACGGCGGGGCGACCTGGGCGCCGAAAGAGGACAATCTTCCGACCCATCTCGAGGCCGGGCTTCTCGCGCGCGACCCGAACGACGCCAATGTCATCTACGCGATGTTCTCGCTGATGCCCTATGCGGAAGTCTGGCGCACGGCCATCGAACGCCGCAACACGCCGGCGCGCATCGAGCCGATGCGCCTCGGCGGCGGGCTCTCGTTCGGTCTGCTGGTGCTGATCGGCGGTCTGGCGGCGCAATATCTTTCGCGCCGACGCGCTGCGGCCCGTTCGTCGCATTGAGAACCCGCGATGCGCGGCATCGTCGCGCTTGCTCACATTGCGCGCCAACCGCTGCCGGAATTTCGGATTCAAAAGCAGCGTCAGTACCGTGGAGTTGCCGGTGTCCTTGGCCATACCGAAATTCGTACAAAGTGCACCACGAACGCTGGCGGGCTTCGGAGCCCTGACGCTCGGCCTCGCCGTGTTGGCAGGCGCGGTTCTGCTGCTGCGCGCCATCTCGGAGGGAAAATTCGTCGAATACCGCATGGGCGAGCCGGAGGATGCGCCGGTCGCGATTGCGGCCGGAGGGGACGGCAGCATCTGGTTCACCATCGACCATGCCGATGCGATCGGCCGCGTACGCAACGCCCGCATCGAGCGGCTGTCCACATCGAGCCGAAACATCGAGCCGCTCGGACTGGCGGTCGCGGCCGACGGCAGCGCCTGGTACACCGACCTCGCCGCGCGCGCCATCGCGCGCATCAGCAGTATCGGCGAAGTCGCTCGCTTCGTGCTCGACACGCCGATCAGCCGTCCCGGGAGGCTGGCGATCGCGCCCAACGGCGCCGTCTGGTTCGCCGATCCGACCGGCTACGGCCTGACCAGTCTGAAGGACGGAGTCTTCACCCGCTACCAGATAGAGTCCGCGCGCGGTGGTCCCTACGGGGTCGCAGTGACGGCCGACGGTGCGATATGGGCGACACTGCAGACCGGCAATCAGCTGCTCGAGCTCAAAGCCGACGGGACCAGCAGGACATTCGACCTGCCTCGCGGCGGCGCCGTGCCGACCGACGTGGCGGTCGGCTCCGACGGCTCGGTATGGTTCCTTCAATTCCGCGCCAATCGCGTCGGGCGATTCAAGGATGGGCAATACTCGGATGTCGAGGTGGATGGGGAAAATGCCGGTCTCAGCGGCATTGCCGTCGCTCCCAATGACGACGTCTGGTTCGGCATGATGCGCCGCGCAAGCCTCGGGCGGCTGCGCGATGGTCATGTCACGGTGTTTGCGCTGCCGCGCGACAATGCCCGGCCGTTCAGCGTCACCGTCGATCGCGACGGCAATGTCTGGTACGCGGACATCAGCGGATTTGTCGGCATGCTGCCGGCCAGGCACGCGGGCGCGCGTTAGGCGCACGGTGCGCATTAGGCGCACGGTGTGCAGAGGCTTGGGACGCCGGAACGCCACGTGACCGCTCTGCAAACGCAGCCGTGCCATGCATATTGGCCGGCTGCGAACAATTGGCTGGCGCGAGCGGTGTGCGACGTTTGATAATGACGTTGATAATGTTGCCACACGCGGGAGCGCTCTCAGGCCGTCCGCGCACCCCTGCGGACATGAGGCAAACCGACCCCGAGTGAAATGAGAGGCTCCATGCTTCCCTCGCAGCGCGACCTTTTCGAGATACCGCGCGACATCTGCTTCCTCAATGCCGCATCCTGGAGCCCGCTGCCGCGCAGGACCGTGGAGGCGGGCCGCGCCGCCATGATGCGCAAGGCGCAGCCGTGGAGGCTGGAGCCGTCCTTCGCCAACGAGCAATATGAGCGCACCCGCGCTGCCGCGGCGCGGCTGATCCATGCGGCGCCGGACGACGTCGCGCTGATCTCCTCGGTCGGCTACGGCGTCTCGACCGCGGCGAAGCTCCTCGCCATTCCGCGCGGCGCGCGGGTGCTGGTGCTGGAGAACGACCATTCCTCGCCGGTGCTGGAATGGCGGAGCCGGGCCGACGCGCAGGATTTCGTCGTCGAGACCGTGCGCCAGCCCGGCGACGGCGACTGGACTTCGGCGGTGCTCGCCGCGATCGAGCGGGATGGCGCGCCGCCGGTCGCGCTGGCGTCGATCTCCTCGGTGCACTGGTCGGACGGCGGTCTCGTCGATGTTGACCGGGTCGGCGCCGCGCTGAAGCGGCGGGGCGCGCTGTTCCTGATCGATGCGACCCACGGCGCCGGCGTGCTGCACATGGATGTCACGCAGCTCGATCCGGACTTCGTGATCTTCCCGACCTACAAATGGCTGCTCGGTCCCTACGGCCGCGCCTTCATGTATGTCGCGAAGCGCCACCAGGGCGGCGTGCCGCTGGAGCAGACCGCCTATGGCCGCCGCGACGTTCGCGCCGAGAACAGCGTATATTTTGCCGACACGCGCTACGTGCCCGACGCCCGCCGCTTCGACATGGGCGAGCGCGACCATTTCATCTCGATGGAGATGGCCGCGATCGGCATGGAGATGCTGGCCGGCTGGGGGCAGGCGGCCGTGCTGGAACGGCTTGCGATGCTGACGGCCGCGATCGCGGACGGCGTGCGAAAACTGCCGGTGCGCGTGTCCGAGGCGCGGTTCCGCGCCCCGCATGTTCTCAGCCTCAGCTTCGACGAGGGCATGCCGGCCGGGCTCACCGACGGATTGGCGGCCGACGGTGTCCACGTCGCGTCCCGTCTCGGCCGCATGCGCATCTCGCCGCATGTCTACAACGACGAGACCGATGTTGACCGTTTCGTGACGGTATTGGCGCAGCGGTTGACAGGATAGCGTGGGCTGAGCGCAGCGTGCCCACCGTGCATCCATGCGTGCTGAAGCAATGGTGGGCACGCTGCGCTTAGCCACCCTGCGCGTTTCCCCTGCACACGCGTTGTACGCATGGGAGATGGCCACTGCTACCCGCCCAGGAGGCTGTTCCAACCGCGTCCGGCCGTGTAGGCTCGGCCTCGCCGCCATCGGGCGGCTCATCCTTGCAGGGAAAGAAGAAAGAGGAGACGCGGGAACCGACATGACCGATATCCGATACGTAGCACCGCGCACGCTTGACGAAGCGATTGGCGCATTTGCTGCCGCCGGAAGTGCCGCACGCATTATGGCGGGAGGCACGGACCTATTGGTGCAGATGCGCTCCGGCCTGGTGCGGCCGGGCCTGATCGTCGATATCAAGAACATCGCGGAGATGACCCGCATCGAGGAGACCGCCGACGGCGGTTTTGTCATTGGCGCCGCCGTCTCCGGCGCCGTGCTGGCCGAGCAGGCGCGCTTCGGCAAGAGCTGGCCCGGCGTGCTGGAGGCCGTCAACCTGATCGGCTCCAAGCAGGTGCAGGGCCGCGCGTCGGCCGGCGGCAATCTCTGCAACGGCTCGCCCGCCGGCGACAGCGTGCCCGCGATGATCGCGGCAGGCGCCGTGGTCACCCTGCGCGGCCCGGAGGGCAGCCGCGAGCTCCCCGTCGAGGACGTGCCCGCCGGCCCGGGCCGCACCAACCTCAAGCCCGGCGAAATTCTCGTCAGCTTCACTTTGCCGGCGCGGCCGAACGGCTCCTCCGACGCCTATCTGCGCATGATTCCGCGCACCGAGATGGATATCGCCGTGGTCGGCCTCGGTGTCAGCCTGACTTTGGAGCAGGGCGTCTGCACCGCAGCCCGCGTCGGCCTCGGCGCGGTCGCGCCGACCCCGCTCCTGGTCAAGGACGCCGCCACAGCGCTGATCGGCTCGCGGCTCGACGACGCCGCGCTGGAGAAGGCCGCTGCCGCCTGCCGCGCCGCCTGCCGTCCGATCGACGACAAGCGCGGCACCATCGCCTATCGCACCAAAACCGCCGGCGTGCTGCTCAAGCGCACCGCCGCGATCGCTGCGCGCCGCGCGGGAGGAAACTAGCCAGATGCCGAAGGTCCACGTCACCACCACCATCAACGGCGAGCCGATGGAATTTTTGTGCGAGCCGTATGAGACCATGCTCGACGCGTTGCGCGGCCAGCTCGGGCTCACCGGCTCCAAGGAGGGCTGCTCGTCCGGCGATTGCGGCGCCTGCTCGATCACCCTCGACGGCCGCCTGGTCTGCTCCTGCCTGATGCTCGCCGCCGAGGCCGAGGGTCACGAGATCAAGACCATCGAGGGCATGGCGCATGGCGAGACGCTGCATCCGTTGCAGCAGAAGTTCCTCGAACATGCCGCGCTCCAGTGCGGCATCTGCACCTCGGGCATGCTGGTCGCCTCCGAGGCGCTGCTCGCGAAGAATCCCGATCCATCCGAGGAACAGGTCCGCTTCTGGCTCGCCGGCAATCTCTGCCGGTGCACCGGCTATGACAAGATCGTCCGCGCGGTGCTCGACGCCGCGGCTGAAATGCGGGAGATGCCACGATGAACATCGTCACCAACAACAAGTGGATCGGCCAGCGCACCATTCGTCCGGATGGCGTCGACAAGGTCACCGGCCGCGCGGCCTTCGCCGCCGACACCACCATGCCCGGCATGATCTGGGGCAAGGTGCTGCGCAGCCCGCATCCGCATGCGCGCATCCGCTCGATCGACACCTCGAAAGCCGAGAAGCTGCCCGGCGTCAAGGCCGTGGTGACCGCGCGCGATGTCGTCGACTTCCCGATCGAGAAGGGCGCGGTGATGCTCGGCATCCAGGACATGCGCTGGATGTGCCGCAACGTGATGGCGCGCGAGAAGGCGCTGTTCCCCGGCCATCCCGTCGCGGCGGTCGCCGCCACCACCGAGGCGATCGCGGCCGAGGCCTGCACTCTGATCGAGGTCGATTACGAGGTCTTGCCGTTCGCGATCGAGATCGACGACGCGATCAAGCCCGACGCGCCGATCCTGCACGAGTTCAACAAGTTCGAGGGCAAGCCGTCGAACATCGCCGGCACGCTGAAGCATGAGAAGGGCAGCATATCGGAAGGCTTCGCCCAGGCCGACGTGATCATCGAGCGCACCTTCACCACGCGCCCGGTGCATCAGGGCTATATCGAGCCGCATGCGTGTCTCATCAGCGTGGCCGCCGATGGCAAGACCACGATCTGGAGCTCGAGCCAGGGCCAGTTCATGGTCCGCGCCATGACGGCCTATCTCACCGGCATCCAGCAGAGCGACATCCGCGCCAT
>NZ_JAFAVV010000263.1 GCF_019242285.1 Bradyrhizobium sp. | reverse complement strand
GAGTGGTGGTCAAGGCGAGGGTAGTCCGGCTCAATCCGCAAGCGAGGGGCGCACGGGGGCCGAAGATGCGCGGGACGATGAGCCGGGCCGTCGATGCCCATCTGCGTTACCTTGAACGGGATGGTGTTACGCGTGACGGCGATCGGGGCAAGGCCTATTCGGCGTTCGAGAACGAGGCCGATGGCAAGGCGTTTGTGGAGCGCGGCCGAGAAGATCGTCATCAGTTTCGCTTCATCGTGGCGCCGGAGGATGCCACCGAGATGGGCGACCTTCGCGGCTTCACCCGCGACCTCATGCGCCAGATGGAACTAGATCTGGCGACCCGGCTCGACTGGATCGCGGTCGACCATCACAACACTGGCCATCCCCACACCCACATCATCGTCCGCGGCGTGCTTGACGACGGCCGCATCCTCAATATTGTCGGCGACTACATCGCCCATGTCCTCCGTCACCGTGCCAGTGAACTGGTCACCCTGGAATTGGGGCACCAGAGCGAGATCGAGCTGCAGACAAAGCTGCAGAACGAGGTCGAGGCCGAGCGGGTTACCCGGCTCGACAAGATGCTTCTGAACGAGCAGCAGGAGCAGGGCGTGATCGACCTGAGGCCAGGGGAGGGGGCGACTTTCCTCGTGCGGGAGAACCGCAACCTCATGATCGGCCGCGTGCGGCGCCTGGAGCGCTATGGACTGGCCACCGAGCTTGAGCCGGGACGATGGTCCCTTTCCGACCGCGCGGAGCAAGTCCTGAAGGATATGGAACACCGCAATGAAGCCATCAACTCGATCCATCGGGCGCTCGCCAAGAATGGTCTCGCCGAGGAGCGCGGTGTCGGCCAGTTCGCCCTTCACGGCGAAGGCTTAGGCGAGAAGATCGTCGGCCGGGTCCTGGCCAAAGGCTTGGCCGGAGACGAGATGGGCGAGCGCGTCTACCTGGTCGTCGACAGCATCGATGGTCGGGTCCACCACAAGGAGTTCAAGGACCCGAGCCGGATCGAGGAGGTCGGACGGGACATGATCGTCGAAGCTGCCCCGGTTGTCTCCGGTCCAAGGCCTGCCGACCGCAACATCGCAAGCAATGTCGAGGAACACAACGGCACATACCGGCCGAGCAAGCACCTGGAGCGTATCCGCGACAGCTTTGAGCGGCAGGGCAAGGATCCCGAAGCTTTCGTGCGTTCCCACGTCCGCCGCCTGGAAGCACTGCGGCGGGCAGGCGTTGTCGAGCGGGTCGATGCCGATCATTGGAAGGTCCCGAAGGACATCGTCGAGCGTGGGCAGGCCTATGACCTCAGCCAGGGCGGCGACGGGCTGAGAATACGAACGCTCTCGGCTATCGGCCTCGACCGGCAGATTGCCAGCGATGGTGCGACCTGGCTCGATCGACAGATGATTGTGGAGGACCGATCGCACTTCCGAGACAGCGGCTTTGGCCGGGAGGTCGGCAAAGCCATGAATCGGAGGGCGCAGCGACTTGTCGAGATGGGTTTCGCAACCGCTAAAGATGCCAAAATTCGCGTCCCCGTCGACACTGTGGCAACTCTTGAGCGACGGGAGGTTGAGCGTGTCGGCCATCAGATGGCGAGAGAGCGCGGGCTAACCTACATGCCAGCAAACGTTGGCGAGTATGTCAGTGGCCGCCTCGCTGGCGTCGCCAGCCTCACCAGCGGGCGCTTCGCCATGATCGACAACGGACTCGGCTTTCAGCTCGTGCCCTGGCTACCGCTCCTGGAGAAACGCATCGGCCAGCACATCACCGGTCTCCAGCGCGACGACGGAGGCATCGAATGGACTTTTGAAAGAAACCGAGGGCTCAGTCTGTAACACAGCCTCGAAGGCGCGCCTGCTCCCAACAATTATTCATTGCACAGACCACTCTGTTCCTAACGACCTTTGTGGAAGCAGGCGACGCAACCGGCCAGACGACAACGGAGAATAGTCGCAGTTTACCTCAACCAGCGTTGCCGCCTTGCAAAGTATCCGGGATCGCGCACCGTGGGGTCCCACCCAAAATGCGCTTTTCAGTGCAGACAAACGCCCATACAACGACGATATGGACGACTTGACGAAACTGATCAATCTGCCATGGGCCACTCTGCTCACCTTGGCGAGTGGCTATGCGGGCTACTTTATCGCGAATGTCGGTATCCGCGAGCACCACAAAGCGATCGACGTCGTTTTTTCAACGCTTGTCTTTGGGTTTTTCGCGGCGTTCGCATACAACGCGAGCCAAGTTCTGCTCGGGCTAAGTTTAAGCTGGGCCTCGCTGGTCGCGTTTGCGTTTGCAGTCGTAGTAGGAGGGTGTTGGAGTCTGTTCGGGCGATACGTCCTCGAGTCGCTCTTGCGCAGACTACGTGTCAGTTATGCCGACGAACTGCCGAGCGCCTGGATGGCGCTATTCAGTCAAAGGACAGTTGCAACACAACTTTCAATCAAACCGAAGGATGGGACCTGGCTAAAATGTGAGGATCTGAGCAGGTTCAGGTCTAGCCCGAATGGTCCGTGCCGTACTTGGCGCAAAAGGTGACGTACTCATGTACGTCACCCATGTGCGGTCACCCGTTTCCGAGGTTTTCTTTGCTCGTGATCCGCTAGCGGATGACTACTGGGGAGACGAGGCCACCTATATCCCAGCTGACCAGATAGCTCGGATCGACTTTCGTCGCCGACGTACTTAGTCCTTCCGAGGGTTTGGAGGAGGCGTCGTCGATGAGCCCGAATCTGTCGGCGGAATGTAGTTGCCGTCAACACCTTTACTTGGCAGGGGAGCCTGGGTTTGCGGCACATAATTCTTTTTGACCACATCGGGCCGGTAGTTCTCCGTCAAATGCGGCCTAGTCGGTTTTCCAGATTCGTTAGACATAGTGTCTCCTCACGAAAAAATTTGTCCTCTCAAGCAGACGCACAACATTAGCACATTTCTCACATATGTTTCGAGCAAGCGAGCATCTTTCGCAAATGGCATAGGCAAGGAAGACTCGCTCCCATGTTGCCGGCGAGGCGTACCACGCGACGGCTAAGCCTAGAATGCTTGGAGCGAAGCAGAAGAGTTCGCCGCTGCCACTCGGTCGCGATATTGGTAGAATGCGGCGTCAGTGAGCGCCGTTCTGTCGTCGCGCGCTTCATATTCGGCGACGCGCGCAGCAGTGACCTGTGCCCGTCCAAAAGCGAGATCGCAATTGAAGGCAGTGATTGCCAAAGTGGGAGGTACGAGCTTTGTTGGGTTGGGAATAAGGCCAGCAGCGACAGAAGCATCGCGAATATCGGTATACGCCGTACTCAAGACGACTTGATCATTGTGCGAGCCGATGAAATCGTCCATGTAAACTGAAATAGATACACCGTTAGCTGCTGCACGCTCGATCGCCGCCGAAACCGGGGATTTCATCAGCACAAGGCTTGCGAGCAGCGGCGACTGCACAAAACCGATTGGCAGCACGTGAGCGTGAGGGCCGCCATGAGGATTTCGGACGGTGGACCACTTAGCTAGGGTATTCGCACCCGGATAACCATGCGCTCGCAGGGCGCGCGTGACGCGCATCCGCGCGATCGAATAATAGAAATTCTGGATGTCTATCTTGAAGAAGAACTTGCTCGTGAGATGAGCATGCAGCGCGGCAATGTGGCCGCCAGGCTGATAGTGATAAAAGTAATCGGGAAACTCGAATCGAGAAAAATACTTGATGATACGACGGCCCTTGCGTTCGCACTGCTCTGTCGGAACGAAAATCCATTTGCCGTGCGTTCGATACTTAAGCTCGAAGTTCGTGAGCATTGCAGTTGGCGGCCTTATCCGCGATTTCAATCAGGAGTTTGATGACGGTTAGTACCGGAACCAAAAAAGCTGCGATCTCGCGAATAAGGCGCGCCATACGTGCAATATTCTTGCGCATACGGCGTCTCCACTCGTTATCCCGCCGGCTAACCAGCGACACCAATTCTATGGAGCCGACAACCGAGAAGAGTCCCTCGAAGCCATAAGGCCACGAAGTGCTTCGAAACGAAACGCCAGGCCGCCTAAGCGATCAAGCGCCGCGGTCGCCGGGTCATCGCCGACGGATGGGACGAAATATTGTAAGAAGAAGAGGAAAATGCAATCCCCGTAGAAATGCTGGTGATCAATATCGGAACCCAAGAAGGCTGCCGCTTGGGTCCGTGTCCGTGAGTCTCAGGCGGACCAAGCTCTCGAAGTTAAATCCGGATGAGAAGTCACTCATCGGCACCATGTCGCTATTGAGCGTGCAGATATACTGAAAGCCGTGTTTCGCTGACATCTGGGCGGCAAGTTCGAGCGCATGGGCGCGCTGTCTCGGATCGACGCCATCGAAGATCGTGCTGTCGTGGATAAGGAAATCGATACCGAGGCCGCGCTCTCGCGCGAAGGAGATGAGCGTGAGGTCATAGCAAAAAATCTTCATTTTGCTGATCCCCTCACTGGGACTGCCAGCGATCTCGACGTCGAACTTGTAGCCCGTATCGTCGATATCAATGACGAGCCGACCGGGCGATTTGTAGAGGTGCTCCGAGAAATCGGAGAACAACCTCAATGCCTGCGACCAGAGCGCGCGTCGCTCTTCATAGTCCAACGTGGTGGCGCGCTTGAGCTCTACCGTCTCAACTTTTATCGTGTCGCCCTTGGATGTCATCTGGCGCAGCCGCGTGATACGGTTGGTCAGTTCGTCGACCTTGAGCCGGGTGATGGCATGGAGCTCCTGGAGCTGCGTGAGTTCCTCAAGGGCTCCCTGTCCGGCGAGGGTGCTGAGATATCCAGCCCGTCGATCGGTTAGGGTTGAGATTTTGTTGTCACGCTCCGTGATATCTGCCTCGAGAGCTGTGATTTCGCCGGCAATGAACTCGCGCCGGTTAGCGACGATCTTCTCGTTGAACGCGCGCGCGTCCGAAAGGGTTTTAATGACGGCGCCGGGCAGGGCGGCACCTGCCTCACTGTAGAGCGCCTCGAGCCGGTCTTCGCTCGGTGCGCCTTCGGTGGCGATAGAATCGCGATAGCGTTCGAGCCGCCGCTTATCGATGATGTTGGCGTTGACTAGGCCGTGGATCTCGGTCGTGAGCGCGTTCGCCTGCCCTTCGATCTCCCGATACTGCGGCAGAACACGGAAGTTGGACAGGGCCTCGCGCTCGCGCTCAAGCTGGGTCGTTAGACGCAAGCGTTCTGCCTCGAGCTCGCCCATGGACGCGAGTTCGCCATCAACGGCGCCAGTCTTGATCGCCTGCTTGAGCGCGTCGAGCGCGTTCTTCTGATCCTTGAGCCGCTGCCAGGTGGCTGCCTTTTCCCAGTTCAGTCCGAGAAGAAAAGCGTTATGGACTTGAATGTCCCAGGTCTTTTGATTGTCAAAATGCTTGAAAGGGGTGTTATAGGCTGCGGCTTGGTTTCGAACGAAGTAGGAGAGCAGCGAGCGGGCGGAGGGCTTGTAACCGCTGTCGCCGGCGATCTCGCTAAGACCAAACATGGCCCAGGCGAGCACAGATCTCCACTTCTTTGAATCGAGGCCTGTCGCTCCTTCCTTATTGACTGCGGGCTGTACTGGCCAGCCAATGGTCGGCCCCTCGATCGCAAAGAAGCCCGGCGCATCGGTTGAACGGGTCACCGCGACATCGTTGCCGGCGACCGTCACCTCAAGCGTGAAAGCCCATCCCTGCAAGGCCTCGATGCGAAGACCCTTTCCAGCGGACGTGTTGCTCCCTAAGCAGAAGTCGATAATCTCGATGAGAGTGGACTTCCCTAGCGCGTTCGTCGTGTCCTTGTCGCCCGCCGTGGTGGAACGATCGGCAAGAATGAGGTTTACGCCTGGCGTGAATGTGGCGTCATGAAAACCTTTCTTGTTGGCGCGCACGGCTCTAATCATGATGCGGTCCTGACGATCAGGCCGTCTTTGATGTCAATGGCGCCGATGAGATAGAGAAGGTTCGAGGCGAGAACGAAGCGCTCGAACGTGC
>NZ_JAFAVV010000226.1 GCF_019242285.1 Bradyrhizobium sp. | reverse complement strand
CAGCAGACAGTCGCGGACCTCGGCCTCGACAGCTCGAACTTCTCGCAGCAGCAGAAGTAACTCGAGACGTAACTTGGCTTAGACCTTCGTAACATCGACGGCTCGACCGCGCGACCTCTGGATCGCGCGGTTGAGAACCGTTTCTGGAGTCAAGATGCCTCGGCTCCGCCAAGATAGGCGTCGCGCACGCGCGGATCATCCTTGAGCGTGAGCGCCGGGCCGGACAGCACGATTCGGCCGGTCTGCAGCACATAGGCCTCATGAGCGATGTCCAGCGCTAGGCTCGCATTCTGCTCGACCATGAACACGGAGACGCCTTCCTTGTTGACGGTCCGGATCAGCTCCAGCACGCGGTCGACATAAAGCGGCGACAGACCCATGGTCGGCTCGTCCATGCAGATCAGTTTTGGGCGTCCCATCAAAGCGCGCGCCATCGCCACCATCTGCTGCTCGCCGCCCGACAGCGTGCCGGCGCGCTGCTCGAGACGCTGCCGCACCCGCGGAAACAGCTCGAGCGTCCGCTCGAGATCCTGCGTGACGCCGGCCCGGTCCGAGCGGAGATAGGCCCCCATCAGGAGGTTCTCGCGCACGGTCATGGCGCCGAACAGGCGTCGTGCTTCGGGCACGGAGCCGATGCCGCGCCGGATGATCTTCGGCGTCTTGAGGCCGGTGAGCGTCTCGCCGGCGAAGCTGACGGCACCGCTCTTCGGCTGGATCAGGCCGAGGATGATCTTCATCGTGGTCGACTTGCCCGAGGCGTTGCCGCCGAGCAGACAGACGATCTCGCCTTCCGGCACCTGCAGCGAGAGATCGAAATGCACCTGGATCGGACCATAGAAGGTGTTGATGCGATCGAGCAGGAGCAGGGGAGCAGGCGAAGCGAGGGCGGCCGGGGCGCTCATTCCGCGGCTCCTGCCGCAACGGTCTTTTCCGCCGCGCCGAGCGTCGAATGCCCGAGATAGGCCTCGATCACAGCCGGATCGTGCCGCACCTGTTGCGGCAGGCCTTCGGCGATCTTGACGCCATCGTCCATGACGACGACTCGGTCCGAGAGCTGCATCACCAGATCGAGCTTGTGCTCGATCAGGAGGATGGTCTGGCCGCGCTGCCTCAACTCGCCGATCAGGGCCTGCATCTCGGCGGTTTCGGTCTGGTTCATGCCGGCAGTCGGCTCGTCCAGCAGCAGGAGCTTGGGCCGCAACGCCAGCGCCCGGGCGATCTCGACACGGCGGCGGTTGGCGTAGGACAGGCTGTGCGCGGGATGATCGAGCCGGGGCGTGAGGCGGTCGCCGAAGAAAGTGAGGATATCCTGCACCTCGCGGTCGAGTTCCCCCTCCTCGCGCCGCAGCCAGGCCGGCCGGATCAATCCGGTGAGGAGTTCGAGCAGCGCGCCGGCCGGCAGCGCCGGCCAGGCGGCGGCGCGCCGTCGCGTGTGCGCGCCGATCAGCACGTTCTCGCGCACGGTGAGGTTGGGGAACACCCGGCCATGCTGGAACGTGCGGGCGAGTCCCCGTTCGGCGATGCGCTCGGGCGCGAGCCCGGTCACCACCTCGCCACCGAGCCTGACCGTTCCGGCATCGGGACGATCGAGCCCGCTGACCAGGTTGAACAGCGTGGTCTTGCCGGCGCCGTTCGGACCGATCAGGGAGACCAGCTCGCCTTCGGCAACCGCGAGATCGACGCCATTGACGGCGGTCACGCCGCCGAAGCGCCGCACCAGGCCTGAGGCTTCGAGGAGGACCGTCATCGATCAGACCGTGCCAAACAGGCCCTGCGGGCGGAAGCGGATCAGGAGCAGGAGCGCCAGCCCATAGATCAGCATGCGATAATCGCTGGCGACACGGAAGATCTCCGGCAGCCCGACCAGCGCCACAGCCGCAACGACGGCGCCGAACACGTTGCCGAGCCCGCCGAGGATCGCCATGGTCAGCGCCAACAGCGATATCTGCGAGGTGAAGGTTTCGAAATTGATGTAGGAATAGAGATGCGCGGTGATGGCGCCGCTGACGCCGGCGACGAAGCCGCTGAAGCCGAAGGCCAGCGCCTTGTAGCGATTGGGATTGACGCCATAGGCGCGCGCCGCGACGTCGTCGTCGCGGATCGCGCGCAAGGTCCGGCCGAGCGGCGAGCGCAACAGCCGCCGTTGCAGGAGCGCAAGCGCGACCAGCACGACGAAGCTCAGCCAATAGACCTCGCGGGCCGAATAGAAAGCATGGCTGCCGAGCGCCAGCGGGGGGATGCCGGTGAGCCCGATCGGGCCGCGGGTGAGGCTCTCCCAGTTCAGGATCACGAGGCCAACGATCTCGCCGATCCCGAGCGTCGCGATCGCGACATAGTGGCCGCGCAGCCCGAAGGCGGGATAGACCAGCATGGTGCCGAGCAGGGCCGTGATGATCCCCGCGACAGGGATCGAGACCAGCACCGGCGCGCCGAGATCGAGCGCGAGCAGCGCAGACGCATAGCCGCCGATCGCGAGCAGCGCCGCGTGTCCGAGCGAAATCTGCCCGGCGATGCCGGCGACCAGCGTCAGGCTGATCGCGAGCATGCCGTAGAGCCAGGCGTTGCTGAGCGTCTGGATCACATAGGGCGAGGAGACGACGAACGGTGCGAGCAATCCGATCAGGATCAAGGCGGCGAACAGCCAGTCCGGCAACGCAATCGGCCGGCTCGGCGCCATGAAGGTTCCGGTCAAGGGCTCCGGCGGAAGCGCGCGGCGGCCGCCGAACAGGCCGTTCGGCCAGAAGATCAGGAC
>NZ_JAFAVV010000101.1 GCF_019242285.1 Bradyrhizobium sp. | reverse complement strand
GACAGTGCCGACCTTTCCCAGAGGGAGAGGTCGATATTCTCGCAAAGCGAGAATAGCGTGTGAGGGGTTACGCTCCATCGATCGCGGCGCCCCCTCACCCGGCGCTTCGCGCCGACCTCCTCCCGTTGCGGAAAGGTGAGCATGCAGATCGCGTTCTTGCTGGAGCAGGTGGTGAACGGCCTCGTGCTCGGAGGCTACTATCTCCTGATCGCGCTCGGGCTGTCGCTGATCTTCTCGGTCGGCGGCATCGTCAACCTCGCGCATGGCGCCTTCTACGCGCTCGGGGCCTATGCTCTCGTCGAGCTCACCAATACGCTGGGCTTCGGCCCGGCGGTGGTGATCTCGCCGGTTGCGGTCGCGCTGCTCGGTATCGTATTCGAGCGGCTGATCCTGCGCCGCTTCTATACCGCCGATCCGATCCTCAGCCTGCTCGTGACCTTTGCGCTCGCCATGGTCGCCGAGCAGGCGATCCGCATCATCTGGGGTCCGGCGCCGCTATCGGCCGAGATCCCGCCAGTCTTCCGCGGCTCGGTATTTGTCGGCAATTTCCTGTTCTCGCGCTATCGCCTCCTGATCCTCGCCGTGATCGTCGCGGTGCTGATCGCTGTCTGGCTCCTTCTCCACAAGACGTCGTTCGGCCGCGTGGTGCGCGCCGGCATCCAGCGGCCGGACATGGTCGCAGCACTCGGCATCCGCCTGCAACCTTACATGACCGGGATTGTCATGCTCGGCGTCGGCATGGCCGCGCTCGCCGGCGCGTTCTTCGCACCGATCACCATCGTGCAGCCGGCGATGGGTTCGGAGATCATCACCGTCGCCTTCGTGGTCGTGGTGATCGGCGGCCTCGGCAGCTTCTGGGGCGTCGTGCTCGCCGCACTGCTGGTCGGCGTCGTGCGCGGCGTCACCATTCATTTCGTCCCGGCTGCAGGCGAGGCGTCGATCTACATCCTGATGTTCCTGGTGCTCATAGTGCGGCCACGCGGCCTGCTCGGCGAGCGGATCGAGAAGTTCGAATGAGGACCTCGCTCGCCGCAAAATACCGGCCGCTGTTGCTCGCGGCGCTGGCGATGATCCTGCTGCCATTCGCGCTGCGCGCGCTTGGGCTGTCGCTCAACACCGGCATCGCGGTGGTGGCGCTCTCGATCGCCGCCATGGGGCTCAATCTGTGCATCGGCTATACCGGCCTCGTCTCATTCGGCCACAGCACCTGGTTCGGGCTCGGCGCCTATGCCGCAGGATTGATGCAGCTCCACTGGTTCAGGGGCGAGATCTGGCTGCCGCTCCTGTTGTCCATGATCGTAGTGGCCTTCGCTTCGCTCATTATCGGTTTCGTCATCCTGCGGCGGCGCGGCGTCTATTTCTCGCTGTTGACGCTGGCGCTGGCGGCCCTGACCTACACCACCGCTTTCCGCTGGAGCGAGGTCACCGGCGGCGAGGACGGGCTCGGCGGCCTGAAGCGCGGCGCCATCGGCGGCTACAATCTCGACGATGCCATGACCTACTACATCGTGGTCGCGGTCATCGCGCTCGTCGTGCTGTTCTTCCTGCTGCGGCTCACCCGCTCGCCATTCGGCCATGTGCTGGTGGCGATCCGCGAGAACCAGCTCCGCGCCACCTTCCAGAGCTATCCGGTCGACCGCTACAAGCTCGCGGTGTTCGTGATCTCGGCCGTGGTCACAGGCCTCGCCGGCGGCCTGATCGCGTTCCAGAACTACCTGGTGTCAGCCGAGGCGGTCTCGGTGCCGTTCGCCGGCGAACTGCTCGCGATGGTGGTGATCGGCGGCATGCGCAGCATGCTGGGACCTGCGCTCGGCGCCCTGTTCTTCATCCTGTTTCGCGAATTGCTGTCGAGCTGGACGCCGAACTGGCTGCTCTGGTTCGGGCTGATCTTCATGGGCTTCGTGATGTACTCGCCTTCCGGCCTGATCGGCATCGGCGCGCTGCTGATGCGGCGTCTCAGGCCGCCGCCCATGGAAGCCGCCGCCATGAGCAAGCGCAGGATCTACAACGACCTGGCCTTGCCTGCTTTCCTGGTGTCCGAAGCCGCCCAGGGAACGGTGCTGGAGATTGAAGGCGTCTCAAAACGGTTCGGCGGCATCCGCGCCGTCACCAAAGCGGACCTCAAGGTCAATGCCGGCGAAATCCACGCCCTGATCGGGCCGAACGGCGCCGGCAAGACCACCCTGTTCAACCTGACCTCAGGCATGTTCGCATCCGACGACGGCGTCATCCGCCTGCACGGCAAGCCGATCGGGGGCAGCTCGCCGGACCTGATCTGCCATCGGGGACTGGCCCGCTCGTTCCAGATCACGAGCTTGTTTCGCGGCTTGTCGATCTATGAGAACCTCCGCCTGTCGCTGCTGGCGAAGAGCCCGATGCGCTTCAACATCTGGCGCGACATCGACAGCTATCCCGACATCCACGCCGAGACCGCCGAGCTGACAAAATTCCTCGGGCTCGAGGGTATCGAGACCATCCTGGGCGGCGACCTCTCCTATGGCGGGCAACGGCTGGTCGATCTCGGCATCGCGCTGGGCTCCAAGCCACAGGTGCTGTTGTTGGACGAGCCGCTCGCAGGGCTCGCGGCCGCCGAGCGGGAGCGCGTCGCCGGCCTGGTCAAGAACATCTCGACCAGCATCCCGGTCCTGATCGTCGAGCACGACATCGACCGTGTGCTCGGCTTCTCCAGGACGGTCACGGTGATGAACCAGGGCGAGGTGCTGATGAGCGCCTCGCCCGAAGCGGTGCGGGAAGACCGTCGCGTGCAGGAGATCTACACCGGCAAAGGCATCCCCGCGGTCGAGCATCGGCGCTGCGACGAGGCGGCCGAGGCAGGGGCGCCGATCCTGCGCTTCGAGCGCGTCAACACCTTCTACGGCAAGAGCCACATCCTCAACGACGTCACGCTGGACATGCGCGAGGGCGAGATCATGGCCCTGCTCGGCCGCAACGGCGCCGGCAAGTCCACGCTGTTGAAGACGCTCGCCGGCCTCGTGCCGGCTGCCTCGGGCGGAATCGAATTTGAAGGCCGCGACATCGTGCGGCTCCCGGCACCTGACATCGCGCGGCTCGGCGTCGGCTATGTGCCGCAGGGACGTGGCCTGTTCGCCGGAATGACCGTGCGCGAGAACCTCGCGCTCGGCCGGCTCGCCCGCAAGACCGACGGCAGCCATGGCGTGGTCTGGAGCGAGGAGCAGATCTTCGATTATTTTCCGCGACTGAAGGAGCGCATGAACGTCGCGGCCGATTATCTGTCGGGCGGCGAGCAGCAGATGGCAGCCATGGCGCGCGCCATGTCGGGCAATGTCAGGCTGCTACTCTTGGACGAGCCGTTCGAGGGTCTCGCGCCGGCGGTGACGCTGGAGCTGTTTTCCGTGTTCGATCGGTTGCGCCGCCACATGTCGATCATGATCGTCGAGCACAATCTCGATCTGGTGCTGGCGCTCGCCGACCGCGT
>NZ_JAFAVV010000769.1 GCF_019242285.1 Bradyrhizobium sp. | reverse complement strand
GCTGATCGCTTCGCCCATCATTGCATTCTCGATTGGAGATCGACTAATGTCTCCCGATGAAATGTTCCGGGTCGTTTCGGGAGTTGAGCTGCGCGTTCCAACCGTTGGAAGAGGAACAGTTGAAAGCGACCCGGATTCGGCGCTGGTTGCGCTTGGCCGCCAGTTTGAAGCTCTTTCGGCCGAGCTCGCAGCTCTTCAGCGAGGTGAATCTCCGGCGCCCCGCTTCGCCGAGTCGGGGGATGATGCGCTGAGCGAGGCAACAACCAAGCCCACGAACGAGCGTATCGAAGCGGTCTTGACGTTGCTCGACCCCATCGAACGGGCAATCATGGCGATGCCAGCCGTAACGATCGTTGGCCTGGGCGTAAAAGCTCGTCATGCGGCCCATGTGCTATCGCATTATTGGACAGACTTGCCGGAAAGGCTCGACTGGGATGCGAGAGCGGTTCGCCTTCTGATAGAATCGACCTGCATCGTTGCTGGGGTAACCCTGCAGTCCTCGGACCTGTGAGACGTTAGGCCGCGAAGCAGCCTTGCCGGTTCTATCCAGGCATCAAATCGTTTGACCCCTGCACGCCACCGGTGCCTGTGCGAAGCCAGCGGCTCGTTTGAAAAATAGATGCCATCGCACTCGTCTTCCATGATTGCTGCCTCGCTCACGCCAATGGTTTCCAGTCCATCGCAGGACGCCTCGCCTTGAGGAACACCGGCAGAGTCCATGAACAGGATGGCGTCGTCGGCTTGATCACGGCGCCCACCTTCGATGGCCTGCGAGACCGGAAAGCCTTCGTTGGACTAGTACGCTTTCAGAGGCATTCTCAATTCGTAGGTTGTGGGTGGGGCCAACAGTTCGAAGTGCTGTATGAGGCGTCCCATGCCATCGAAGTGCATGCGCACCACCTTCAAGAGCGGCGCACCAATTGCCACATTGAGCCGCTCGGCAACGACAGGATCTGCAGCCGCAGCCGTCACTACCTGTTCACCCGACGCAAACGCAATACCAAGCCGCCGCAATATCGTATGCAGCGAACCGCCTTCCATTTCTTTCCGACCGAATTGGCGTCCGATTGCCTCAGGGATATAGGTGGTGACCTGCATGATTGGCCGGTCCTTCAGATAGCGAATGCGAACTGCTCTCTGAAACAAATCGTCGGGCTGGGCTCGAAAATGGCTGCGAACGTGTCGAGGGGCCGGCGTGAACCCGTATTCGACCACGTGAGCTCGGGTCGTACGTACGATCTGACGATTTTGGGCCGCAAGGTCAAGCAAGGGGACTGTCAGTGGCTTCGGCCTGGGAAGCTCTCGCACATAGGTTCCTACACCTTGACGACGCTCGATCAAACCGAGCGCGTCAAGCTTCTCCAAGGCAGCCCTGACGGTCACGCGAGACACGCGGAAATGCTTGGCGAGATCATCCTCACTCGGCAGGGCTTCTCCCGGAGCGTAGCGGCGTTCCGCAATCTCGTCCTGCAAAACGAGGAAGACCTGATGATGGAGCGGGATGTTGCGACGATTCTTTGGAATCAGAATAGCAAGCGCCTCCGTGTGGTCCGATCCATCTTCGGATTACTCCGCGTCGCCTCCTGTAGAGCCCAGCGAGAGACATCTGGATGGTGAGTGGCCTCGAGGCCCTGGCCTACTGTCACTGCGAGGGGTGCGCGCCCCGATCGGGGGCGCTCATCTCTTACCACCAAGTGTGGCGCGCGCTTTGTCGACAAACGCGTTAGTGAATGTGGCTTCCAGATTGATATTCACGTTGCGCAGACGCGGATCAATTGTTGACAGCACATGAAGCGCTACACGCGCTTCATCGAGGCTGAACCGTCCCTCGGGTGAAAACATGTCCCTGGTGCCCCGGATCGATGTGAGAAACAGATCCCGGTTCGGCTTTGCCCAGTCTCGAGGCAGGAGGTCGGCAATTTCTTCGACCGACGCCTGATTGATCCACCTGAGAGCGCGGACCATTGCCAAGACAAACGCTTCGATGGTTTGCGGGTTTCGATCGATGAACCCCGCCCGCGCATAGATCGTCCCAGATGGATAGAGTCCCCCGAAGACGCTGATAGTGCCTTCACTGGTTCTGGTGTCGGCGACGATTTTGGTGTCGCCAGAAGATGTGAGCTCAGTCAGCGCGGGCTCCCCGGTGACCACGGCATCGACGGCACCATTTCGGATCGCGGCGACCGCCCCTGTTCCGCCTCCAACACTGACGAATGATATTTCCGAAGGCGCAAGCCCCACCTGAATTGCAATATACTCAATCATAAATTGTGTTTGCGATCCGAGCGCCGTGACGCCGATCCTCATGCCTCTCAGGTCTTTCGGATCATGGTAGGCATCTGCTCTTTCGCTTCGTACCGCCAAGGCAAACGTGGGATGACGACCAAAGAGGACGACCCCCACGATCTCCTGGTTCTTGGCTTGCATCTGAATCGTGTGATCGAACGCTCCGGCGGTGAGTTCGGCACTGCCGCCGACGAGGGCCTCAAGCGCTTTCGCGCCGCCGGCAACATCGATAATCTGAGGAGCCAGTCCAGCCTCGTTGAAATAGCCCAACTGCTCGGCGATCGTGAGAGGTGCATATTGCAAGAACGCTCTGCCCCCGACCGTCACTCTTAACGAGGGATTCTCCGGCTTGGCTTGCGCCCAGGTCCCCTCTGGTAGCCCGCAGACCAGGGATATCGGAAGGGCCAGCAGATCGCGTCGACGCAACACTACTCTGATTCCTCGTTGCACCGGACTCCAGGAGGATTCATATCTGAAGCAGCCGGATCGCGACGCGTACAGTCGATCGAATTTCCGATCAATCTTATGCACTCTCAACAGCATGAGCAAGCAAAAGCTCGCGCAGGTTGTAGTCCCGTATGCATGCATGGCCTCAAACAACGGTGCGATTATGTCGGATCTGCTGGCGCAGTCGCAATTGAAGTCTAAAGCAACCTGCGCTTGTGACGCCGGCTTAGCTCTCCTTTCCGGCGGGAACGAGCCGGACGTTGAGGTCGAGTGTCAATGTCTTGATCGAGTCGACGAAACCATCGTCCGACGCCGTGAAAATTCCCGATGATGGCCAAGGTGACCTCCAGCAAATGGTGCGGGCCTGATGACAGCAACCCTTGGGCTTTGTGTGCAGCCGACCTTCGGACGATCGTCCCCTCTGGCCGCGCGCCATAACGTTCTTCTCGCGATGAGCGCGCCAGCCCGCACAAGATCAGCGCGCCAGCTCGCACAAAGAGAGCCGCCACGCCGAGCTCGAAACTGACGATCAGGTCATGCTTCCGCTTTGAAACAGCCAGCCACGCAACGGCTCGCTGAAGGAGACAGGATCAAATCCATGCCGACTCCGTTACGCTGGCATTTCGAAAAGACCCAGACAATTCCACGGAGAGACAGGCATTTCCAGTTCGCAAAGCGTCGACCCGCGACGCTTTGCATTGGACAGGGAGTTTCCTAGCGTGCCATCGCCAATGCTGGAGCGGGATCTTCCTGATGCCCCCGAGGGTTGAAACAGGCAAATCGCCTCTCATTGGACGGCCCCTCAAGCCCAGGTCGCTCTCTGTCGCAGCGACTGATCCTGACCGAGCAGCGATCACGATAGTTGCATCCGGCAAAGCGGTCGACGCTCCCGCTCGCTGTTACCGGACCGGTCACATCGTCGGCCGGGTCGTGCGGTTGGTTGGCGCGCCGCGCTTCGAGCAGACGTCGCGTGTAGGGATGCATGGCATCTGAGAATATGCTCTCGGTGGACCCGAGCTCTACGATCCTGCCGAAATACATCACTGCAATACGGTTGCATAGAAATCGAGCGACGCTCAGATCGTGAGTGATGAACACCAGGCTTACCCCGATGTCTCGGTTGATCGCCTTCAAAAGGTTGAGGATCTGTGCCCGAATCGATACGTCCAGTTTTGAGACGGCTTCATCCGCCACAATCAGCTTGGGGCCGATCCCCAGCACCCGGGCGATGGCAACTCGTTGCAGCTGTCCCCCGGAAAGCTCGTGCGGAAAGCGCCGTGCATGGTCGGCCGACAAGCCGACCCGCTCAAGAAGGCGGCCGACTTCCGCCTCGAGGGCCTTGCCACGGCAAATGTGGTGGAGCCGAAGCGGCACGGCCATGGAGTCCCCGATACGAAATCGTGGATTGAACGACGAGAGCGGGTCCTGGAAGACCATCTGCAGATCACGTCGATGTGGTTTCAAGCTCCTGGCGTCAGCTGTGGCGAGATCGATTCCCTCGTACCAGATGTGACCGGCGCTCGCCGAATACATTCCGAGCAGAGTCTTTCCCAGCGTCGTTTTGCCACTGCCCGACTCGCCGACGAGTCCAATGATCTCGCCTTCGGCGATGTCGATCGACACGTCGTCGATCGCTCGGACGATGCTTGCTCCGCGGGAGCGCGAGGGAAACTCGAGCGTCAGGTTCTCCACCCGCATCAGCGGCCTGGCGTTGAGCGAGGCTACTGAGGATTCACTGGACATGGAGAAGACATCTCGTGTGGTGCTGAGGGGAAACCCTGACGAGAGGCGGATCGTCTATCTGGCAGGGTGACATGACGCTTGGGCACCGTGCGGCGAACCTGCATCCGCTGCGCTGGCGGGCATCCTGACCCGGCTCTCCTGGAAGCTCAAACAGCGTGGCTTCGTGCTGCTCCAGTGATCGTGCTGTGCGCAGAAGGCTCGCCGCATAGGGATGCTGCGGATCGTCCAGTACAGCCGAAGCCGGCCCCATCTCGACGATCTCACCGGCGTACATCACCGCGATCCGATCGCACAAATCCCGAGCGATGGTGAGATCGTGCGTGATGAACAGGACAGAAAGCCCGAGCCGACGCTGATGGTGACGAATGAGGTCGAGAATCTGGCGTTCGACCAAGTTGTCGAGATTTGTCGTCGGTTCGTCGGCGACGATAAGCCGCGGCCTTAGAGCCAGCACCATCCCGATCAGAACGCGTTGCAGCATGCCACCACTTAGCTGATGCGGATAGGCATCCAGGATGCGCTCCGGTGTATGTATCCTCATTTCATCGAGCAAAAGCAGCGGATCCGTCTGCCATGTCTTGGCAGAGATGGCGTTTGAGTCCTGGCGGCGGGCCATCGCATGACGTAGGTGCCAGCCGATCGTCTTGACCGGATTGAAGGAGCCCACAGGATCCTGAAAGATCATCGCCAGTTCGGTGCCGCGAAGCGCCGCAAACTGCGAATCCGGCATTCCGGCCAGCTCGTGCTGTTCGAATCTGATCGATTCCGCTTCCATTTTGGCGTGCTCCGGAAGGAGCCGCAGGATCGAGAGCCCAGTGACGGTTTTGCCGGAGCCGGATTCACCGATCAGGCCAAGGATCTCGCCCCGCCGCACAGAGAAGCTCACGCCTCGGACAGCTTCCCGCGGCTTCCCGCGATCAAAGAACGTCGTTCGGAGCTCCGCGACCTGGAGCACGGCATCCTCGCCAATCATAGCCGGCTCCTCAGCTTCGGATCCATGAGATCACGTATTCCATCACTCAGGAGGTTCAGTCCCAGCAGCGCGATCGAGATGCCCGCGCCGGTCATGGTCAAAACCCAAGGTGCTCGGGAGAAATACTCGCGGCCGTCAGCCATGATACTGCCGAGCGATGGGCTGGGTGGCTGCACGCCGAGGCCAAGGAAGCTCAGGCCAGCCTCGATGACGATTCCGAAGGCAACGCCGGTCGCGGCCTGAACGAGAATGGGAGCCGCGATATTGGGCAAAATCTCGCGACCGAGAATGCTATGGAGCGGTTGTCCGAACAGGCGAGCGGCCTGCACCCAGGGCTCGTCCTTGACGACAGCCGCCATGTTGCGGCTGAGCCGGGCGAAGATCGGCAGATACACGAGCGTGATGGCCGCGGTCACGCTCGCAATGCTGAAACCCAAAACGACCATGAGAAAGAGCGCGAGTACAAAGCTCGGGAAGGACAGAAGTAGATCGGCGGCGCGCATCACGACCGTTTCGAACCATCTGCCGAAGTGAGCACAGAGCAACCCCGCGGCTGTCCCAGCGATGACCGCCAACAGGACGCCGGCGGCGCTCACCAGCATCGACACGCGCGCTCCGTAGAGAATGCGTGTGAGGACATCTCGACCGAACGAATCGGTGCCAAACGGGTGTTTCCAGCTCGGGGCGGCCAATAGTGCAAGAAAATCCATGTCGGTCGGCGAATAGGCACTCAAAAGCGGACCGGCCGCGACAGCGATGACGACG
>NZ_JAFAVV010000184.1 GCF_019242285.1 Bradyrhizobium sp. | reverse complement strand
AACCATTCGCCGTCCCAATAGAGCCCCGCCCGCTGCCACCAAAGACGGGCCGCGCACCAATGATGAGATTCGCAACGCGCAGATTCAGCTGATCGATCAGAACGGTACCAACCGGGGTACCGTCGAGACCATGATGGCAATCAAGATGGCCGTCGAGGCGGGCATGGATCTGGTGGAGATTTCGCCGAACAACATTCCCCCCGTCTGCAAGATCATGGACTACGGGAAGTACAAGTATTCGGCACAGAAGAAGGCCGCGGAGGCCCGCAAGAAACAGAAGGTCGTCGAGATCAAGGAGATCAAGCTCCGGCCGATGATCGACGATCACGACTACGACGTGAAGATGCGTGCGATGCAGCGCTTCTTCGAGGAGGGCGACAAGGTGAAGATCACCTTGCGCTATCGCGGCCGCGAGATGGCGCACCAGGAGATCGGCACCAAGCTGCTCGACAAGGTGAAGGCCGACGTCGCCGAGTTCGCCAAGGTCGAGCAGGACGCCAGGTTCGAAGGCCGCCAGGTCGTCATGGTGCTGGCGCCGCGTTGATCCGTCCGAAGTCGCTGAACTGAGTTTCAGATCACCGAATGAAACCGGCCCGTCAGACAGTTTGGCGGGCCGTCTTGTTTTCTCGTTTCAGCCCGCGTCGCCTGCCACATCGCGCTGCAACGTCGCCGAAGGCTCGGGTCCGGGTGATGCGGCGCGGCCATGGATCACCCGAGCCGGGCCAAGGGTTCATCGTTGCCAATTCGTCGATCCTCTGCCATAAGCACGGCCTTCAACCGCCCGGCTGAACAAGGGCTGCCGTGGCGGTTGTGTTCGTCGGCCTTTGTCCTTTTTGGAAAAGCCGCGCGTTTTCAACGCTCTAACGAGCATTTCGCCGCCACGCCGCCCTCTCGGGCGGTTTCGTGCTGGGGCCAAGAGGAGAGCCAAATGCCCAAGCTGAAGACCAAGTCCGGCGCCAAGAAGCGCTTCAAGGTGACCGGCACCGGCAAAGTGATGCATGCCCAGCGCGGCAAACGCCACGGCATGATCAAGCGAACGACGAAGCAGATCCGTCAGCTCCGCGGCACCCGCGTGCTGTTCAAGACCGACGGCGACAACATCAAGAAATACTTCCTGCCGAACGCCTGATCACGTCCGCCTGAGCCGGGCCGCGCGAGCGCGCCCTCCGTCATCTCTTGACCGAAGGATTTCCGTCATGTCTCGCGTCAAACGCGGTGTGACCGCCCACGCCAAGCACAAGAAAGTCTACAAGGCCGCCAAGGGCTATTATGGCCGGCGCAAGAACACCATCCGCACCGCCAAGCAGGCGGTCGAGAAGGCCGGGCAATATGCCTTCCGCGACCGCAAGCGGAAGAAGCGCACGTTCCGCGCACTGTGGATCCAGCGCCTCAATGCCGCCGTCCGTCCGTTCGGCCTGACCTATAGCCGCTTCATCGACGGGCTCGCGAAGTCGGGCATCACCGTCGACCGCAAGGTGCTGTCGGATCTCGCCATCCACGAGCCCGCGGCCTTCCAGGCAATCGCCGAGAAGGCCAAGGCGGCGCTGCCGGCCTGATCACTCGCGGGTCGCCTTTTGCGCCCGGCGCGAATAGCGCTGGGCGACCTCGGCCCGGCAGAAGGCGGTGAAGGAGAGGTACATGGTGCCGGACTGGTTCCGGTATTTGCCGTCGCAGACCTTGAGCTCACGCCGGTAGGATTGCTGCTGTTGCGGCTTGAGGCGGATCAGGAAATCCGCTTCGCACGTCTTCTCGACCGCCGCGCCGAGTTGCACGTCGTCGCTCGTGCCGAATTCGCAGTCCTGAAATATCTTCATCGCACGCTCGCAGCCCGGCGCTGCCTCGATGGCGGCGACGATCTCCTCGAGGGTCATCGATTTCCTGACAGACCGCGGCGCCCGCCGGTGACGCGCCCAGGACAACGAGGACGGCCAGCGCCGCCGCGCGGACTCGCAGATTCATGGTGATGTTCTCCTCGATCTCCTAGGTGGCCGAGCGGGCGGACGGGTTCAACGGCGCCGGACGGCTTCGCTGCGCTTTCAGCGGGTCGTTTTGGCCTTGACGTTGACGCCTGAGGGCGGCCACAACCCGGCGGCCCGCTGAAGCCCAGGGAAGCTGAAGCCCAAGGAATTTGACCGTGTCCGATCTCGCCGCGCTCGAACAGACCATCCTCAACGACATCGCCGCCGCCGGCGACGAAACGGCGCTGGAGGCCGTGCGGGTATCGGCACTCGGCAAGAAGGGCTCGATCTCGGCCCTGCTTGCCACGCTCGGCAAGATGTCGCCCGACGAGCGCAAGACGCAGGGCGCGGCCATCAATCTCGCCAAGGACACGGTCACGGAGGCGCTCGCCGCGCGGCGTGACATCCTCAAGGCCGCTGCGCTCGATGCACGGCTCGCCAGCGAGACGGTCGACGTCACGCTGCCGGTGCGGGAGCCGCCCGCGGAGGTTGGCCGTCTCCATCCACTGAGCCAGGTCACTGATGAGCTGACCGCGATCTTCGCCGACATGGGCTTCGCGATCGCCGAGGGGCCGGACATCGAGACCGACGACTACAACTTCACCAGGCTGAACTTCCCGGTCGGCCATCCCGCCCGCGAGATGCACGACACCTTCTTCTTCCATCCGAAGGAGGACGGCTCGCGCCTGCTGCTGCGCACCCACACCTCGCCGGTGCAGGTGCGCACCATGCTATCGCAGAAGCCGCCGATCCGCGTGATCTGCCCGGGCCGCACCTACCGCATCGATTCGGATGCGACTCACACGCCGCAATTCCACCAGGTCGAGGGTCTCGTGATCGACAAGGGCTCGCATCTCGGTCACCTGAAATGGATCCTGCACGAGTTCTGCAAGGCCTTTTTCGAGGTCGACCATATCAACATGCGCTTTCGGCCGTCGTTCTTCCCGTTCACCGAACCGTCGCTCGAAGTCGACATCCAGTGCCGCCGCGACAAGGGCGAGATCCGCTTCGGCGAGGGCGAGGACTGGCTGGAGATTCTCGGCTGCGGCATGGTGCATCCGAACGTGCTGCGCGCCTGCGGCATCGATCCCGACGAATATCAGGGCTTTGCCTGGGGCATGGGCATCGACCGCATCGCCATGCTGAAATACGGCATGCCCGATTTGCGTGCCTTCTTCGACGCCGACGTGCGCTGGCTCGCCCACTACGGCTTCCGCCCGCTGGATTTTCCCACGCTCGCGGGAGGACTGAGCTCTTGAGCGCTATCTCAATTTGCCCCGCCGCGTCCACGCAACCGGTGAAGCTCCCTCTCCCGCTTGCGGGGGAGGGCTGGGGCGGGGGTGTCTCCGCATCGGAGGGGTCGATGGACGAGGAAGGAAACCCGACCTGGAAAGTGTCTTCGAAGTTGCGCGCGAATGCACGCGCCCTTTGGAAAAACTCGACCGACGCTGAACGAATCCTGTGGTCCGAACTACGCGGTCACCGACTAGGCGGCGCAGGTTTTCGCCGCCAGGTCCCGATCGAGAACTATATAGCCGACTTCATCTGCCACGCCGCCAAGCTCGTTATCGAGCTGGATGGCGGGCAGCATTTTTCCGATGAGGGCGAGCAGGCCGATAAGCGTCGCTCGACGGTGATCGAAGCGAAAGGCCTCAAGGTGCTCCGCTTCAGCAATCACGACGTGATGACAAATCGCGGCGGCGTTCTCGAAACAATCGCGACCGCCGTCGCGGAGAGAGCCCCCACCCCGACCCTACCCCGCATCCGCCTTCGCCAAGGCTTCGGCGGACAAGAGCGGGGAAGGGAACAGACCGTTCGTGCAGCAAAGCAAATATCATGAAATTCACCCTCTCCTGGCTGAAGGATCATCTCGACACCGATGACTCGGTCGAGAAGCTCGCCGACAAGCTCACCATGATCGGGCTCGAAGTCGAGAGCATCGAGGACAAGGCCAAGCGGCTTGCGCCGTTCACCATCGCACGGGTGATCTCCGCCGAGCAGCATCCGAACGCCGATCGCCTGCGCGTCTGCATGGTCGACACGGGAGACGGCGGTGCACCCGTGCAGGTCGTCTGCGGCGCGCCGAACGCGCGCGCGGGCCTCATCGGCGTGTTCTCGGCGCCCGGCACCTTCATTCCCGGCAAGAACATCACGCTGTCCGTCGGCACCATCCGCGGCATCGAGAGCCACGGCATGCTGTGCTCGGAAGCCGAGCTCGAGCTGTCGCAGGACCATGACGGCATCATGGAATTGCCGGCCGATGCGCCGATCGGCAAGCCCTATGCCGCGTGGGCGGGCCTCGGCGATCCCGTGTTCGAGATCAACCTGACGCCGAACCGGCCGGACTGCACCGGCGTGCACGGCATCGCGCGCGATCTTTCCGCCGCCGACATGGGCAAGTTCAAGG
Source organism: Bradyrhizobium sp. (assembly GCF_019242285.1). Classification (GTDB taxonomy): domain Bacteria; phylum Pseudomonadota; class Alphaproteobacteria; order Rhizobiales; family Xanthobacteraceae; genus Bradyrhizobium. Next base: position 36 of record NZ_JAFAVV010000184.1, on the reverse strand, counting down.
ACCCCGCCATCAAGCCGGTGAAGGGCCAGTTCCCCT
>NZ_JAFAVV010000164.1 GCF_019242285.1 Bradyrhizobium sp. | reverse complement strand
CGTGCTTGGCTTCGTGATGCGGCTCGCCGGCATCAACATCCTCAAGTTCCTCGCCTACATGCGCGAGGAGCTGACCATCGTGCTGGCGACTGCGTCGTCCGACGCGGTGCTGCCGCAGATCATGCGCAAGCTGACGCGTATGGGGGTGAAGGATTCGGTCGTCGGCCTGGTGGTGCCGACCGGCTACTCGTTCAACCTCGACGCCTTCTCGATCTATCTGACCCTCGCGGTGGTGTTCATCGCGCAGGCGACCAATACGCCGTTGTCGTTCGGCGACCTGTTGCTGGTGCTCGGCATATCGCTCGTCACCTCGAAGGGTGCGCACGGCGTGCCCGGCTCGGCGATCGTCATCCTCGCCGCGACGCTCAACGCGGTGCCGACGATTCCGGCGATCGGTCTCGTACTGGTGCTCTCCGTCGACTGGTTCATCGGCATGGCACGCGCGCTCGGCAACCTGATCGGCAATTGCGTGGCGACCGTCGTCGTGGCGGCCTGGGAAGGCGATCTCGATCGCGCCAGGGCGGCCGAGGTGCTGGACGGTGCCGAGCTGGTCGACGTCACCAGGGGATAGTTCCTGCTCGACCTGCTTTGGGACGGACGGGCATCGACGCCTATTCGATTGATGCCATCTGGACATGAGTTGACCGTCCCGCGGCGCGAGGCGCCCGGGTCGTGAGAGGCCGCCCTCCAAGGAGAGGGCGCAGGGAATGCCGGGTGGTTCAGCCTCACCCATGGCCCGCGTGCAACAAGAACGCACGCGGCGGTTACCACAGGTTCAGCCGAAATCACCGGCATTCCCTGCGCGATGGTGTTAACGCTTATGGCGTGCTCTCCTCGGGGAACGGGCTCTCTTGCCCCCGTCGCTCTCCGGATCATCACCGAACAGCTTAGCGCCAGCGTCGCGGCACCAGGACCACACGATTTCGCCGTCCGCTTCGAGCGCGCTCGTCTGGCGCGCCAAAGCGTCCATCGCATCCCGCTGCCAACGTCCGTGACGATCGCGAAGCGCCCCTCATGCGGCGGCGGGATACGCGCCAGTATGCATATTTTCTGAAAAAAAGAAAGAAGAAAATTCAGCTGCGGCGGCCTCGGGCGGGCGATCAGCTTGAACCGACTGGCGAAATCGCCGCGAATGCGCACGCCGGTCGAGGTGGGATTCCGCTGCCGGGCCGGGCGGCGGCCGCTTTCACTCGCACTGATTCCACCGTCATCGATGGCGCTTCGCGCAATACGGCCGATGGGCCCGACGCAGCGAACGAGGGTCAGCTACGCCGTCTGGGCCTGGTAGCGGAAGCAGATCGCGAAGGGATTGCCCTTGGGACGAGGCTCGTGCCGTCGCTCGGGCATCGCGACCGGCTTCACACTGATCCGCGCCGTCAGCTCCAGCCTGGTCGGGTCGCTCTCGCCGGCGGCCGCGCTTGCCAGCAGGTTCTTCGCCACCTCGATTCGATTGGAGCGCGTTCGCTGATCTTCCGGCAACGACGCAACGACCTTGTCGAGCACATTCCCCAGGAGTGCGAGGTCTTCCGGATAATAGACGCTGCTTTGCTGACGCGACATTGCGCTGCTCCCCCAAGTAATTGTAGCCGCGACGCTCTCCCCCAGGAGATATAACGCGGTGCCGGGACGCTCGCCGTCCTGTTTGGCCTTGTTAGGGCACGATCGATCACCCCGTCCGATGCCCATCTAGAATTTCTCTAGAGAAGGCCAATGCTCCGCATTTGAGGCATGATATTGGCATGGGCGCTGGCAAAAGATGGCAAATCCGAAGCGCGAACGTGAGCAGGGGCGTCCCTCTCATTGGTAAGAATCGTCTCGCGCCGGCTGCTGCCGGCTCTCACGCAATGACGGCTGAGCGCGTTCGGAAATCGGCGCGGCCGATCGCAAGGTTCCTCGCGGATCGAACGAATGTTGCCGAATTCGCCTACGGGCGACCGATTATCTCGATGCCCTTGCAGCCCTGCGCGAGTCGGGCCGCACGACCGGGGTAGGATCCCGGTCCGCCAACCGCCCCAGCAGCCCCTCGACGTGATCCAGCCGGGTCTCGCGGTCGAGCGGCTGAGGATAGCGTTTGTCGTTCGCCAGAACCAAAGGCTCCGGCGAGAGCGACGGCGCATCGAGCCTGGAACGAGGCCGCGTCTGACGTCGTTGCGCCGGCCGGATTTTCGATCGCCGCCGTGCATGCCAAAGCGGAAACAGCGTGCTGGCGGCGAGCTCGGCAACGACGAGCGCGCCGACCACCATGAAGATGAAGATGGTCGGCGAGACCGGCGCCTCGACAGGCGTCGCGCCGCTCAACGATGCATCCGCCGAAGCGGACAGCACGGGTACCCGACTGGGCTCTCGGCCAGGCTCTTGGCCAGGTTCTTGGCTGAACCGCTGGCCCGGCTGCGGCGGCCGCGGTGGAAAGATCGCCGGAGCTTCCTGTCGCGGTTCGACCGCCGGATCCGCAACCGGCATCGGAGCGCCCGGCAGACCTCTGGTCTCGGCCGGGGGGCGCGTCAGTTCGTCGCGCGCGTTTGCGACCGGTGCCGGCATCGCAGTTTCGCTGACGGCCGGACGCTCGGCCGGGATCGGCACCGGCGCGGCTGGCGATGCAGCAGCCGGAGAGGATGCGGCCGCCGCCTGCGAAGGAGACGGCGCACGGTCTCGCTGCAGATACCAGCACTGGCGGCCAGTTCCTTGCTCGCTGCGACCGCGCCAATGATAGCCTTTCGGCGTTTCGTTTCCCGGCGCAACCTGGCACTCACCGGCTGCGGCAATCGGTCTCAGCGGAGCGATCGCAACCGGCACGCAACCGACCACGGCAAACAGGAATCCGAAAGCTTTTCTCCGCATTGGCAGCAACTCACGCGACTCGTACTCAACCGACGGGTTGAAACCATCCGATGCAATCAAGGCTTGGTAACGTCGTGAGTCTGGCACAGCTAGGGCACGACATCGAAAGCGCCTTCTCGCTTGCGCGCGGGCTGCATTTCGCTGCCGGTGCGGCTAGAACTTTTCCAATCTATGGAGGGGAATAGTTCCTGAATCGAGCCCGGAATCCGGAGTCATTTCCTGCGCGGATGGGCATGCCGATGACCAGGCGACGTCGCCTTTTCGACCGGCATCATGACGACGTGGCCGTGGCGCACGCCACGCTCGGCGACGACGTGCTCGGCAAACGCCTTCACCTCGTCGCCGCGCCCGCGCAACACCGTCACCTCCAGGCAGGAGTCGTGATCGATGTGGACATGAAGGGTGGCCTGCGCGAGATCGTTGTGCTCGTGAAACTCCCGGGTCAGGCGCTTGGGCAACTCACGGGCGGCGTGATCATAGACATAGCTCAGGGTTGCGATGCAGTGCCGATGGCCGCCGGTGCCGAGATCAGCTTTTTCGAGACCGCTGCGCAGCAGGTCGCGGAACGTCTCGGAGCGGTTGGCATAGCCGCGCTGCGCCATGAAGCCGTCCACCTCGGCAAGAAGGTCGTCGTCGATCGTGATCGTCAGGCGCTGCATGTGCGGTCTCTCCTTCGCAGGCTCGAGTATGATGAATTGAAATTGACATCATACTCGGTGCTTGCTCAATTGCCATCCTCGTGCAAGCGACAGAGACCCATATCGTCGCAAATGACAACTCGCTTTGATTAAACAAGTTAGACGTGCGCGCCCGGCCTTGATGATGAGAGTAGCGTTGACGCAGCGGTGGCGTGGATGGACGTTCGGCAACGCTTTCCGCTCGCCTGCGACCAGCATCTTCAATGCCCGGATCGGCTATCGCACGGAGAATGGCTGGCGCGTCCAGCTCGACGCGTTCAATCTGTTCAACGCGAAGAGCAACCAGATCACCTATGCCTATGGCTCGCTGCTCAAGACCGACAGTCTCTACAATCTCTGCTATCCCGTGCAGACGGCGCCGGCCGCGGTGTGCCGGAACGGCGTCATGGACTATGTGCTGCACCCGGTCGAGCCGCTGGCGATCCGGGTAACGGTCGCGGGAGCGTTCTGAGGGCTGGCCGAGCGTCTTCCGCCTGACGCAATTCCAGTTCAGGTTGTTGAGCAAAGGCGTATCTCGCGCGCGAGCCGGTCGAACGGTCGCCGGTCTCCCGCCAGCGTCGTCTGTGAGAGCATCGATCATGCCCGATCTTCAGATCAGAACCCCGCACCACGATCTATCGGCCTATGTGGCGACCCCTGTGGGCGCCGGCCCGTGGCCGGGTGTCGTGGTGATCCACGACATCATGGGCATGACGCCCGACTTGCGGCGCCATGCCGATTGGCTGGCAGCATCCGGATATCTCGCTGCCGCGCCCGATCTGTTCTCCTGGGCGGGAAAGATGCGCTGTCTCGTGGCCACGTTCCGTGACCTGCGCGCGCGTCGCGGCGTCGCCTTCGACGACGTCGACGCGGTGCGCGCCCATCTGGCAGCGCGGCCGGATTGCACCGGGAAGACCGGCATCATGGGCTTCTGCATGGGCGGCGCGTTCGCGCTCTACACCGCATCCGGCCACAGCTTCGACGTTTCCGCTGTCAACTATGGCGAGGTGCCGAAGGATATCGATTCCGTGGTCACTGGCGCCTGTCCGATCGTCGGCAGTTTTGGTGCGAAGGACCGCACGCTGCGCGGTGCGGCCACGCGCTTGGAGCAGGCGCTGGCGCGTCAGGGCATCGATCATGACGTGAAGGAATATCCGGACGCCGGGCACTCGTTCTTCAACAAGCACGACTCCGTCATGTTCAGCACGCTGGGGCTATTGATCGGGGCCTACTATCACGAGCCCACGGAGGCCGATGCGCGGCGGCGAATCCGCGCATTCTTCGATCGCCACCTTCACTGAGCGATCGGTCGAAGAAGGGTTCTGACACATTCGCTGCCGGGAAGTTCGCTGCCGGGAAGACGGTCGACCGACATCGACCACGATCTTGCCTGCGGTCAGTCGATCCTCGATGGCGGCATGCGCCCTTGCCAACTGCGGACAAGGTGAAACGCCGGGGATCAAGAACAGCTTGATCCATATAGGGTACCCCCCTATATTATAGGCCATGTCACACACCATCAAGCAGAAGTCAAAGCTGATCGGCCGGGTCCGCCGCATCAAGGGGCAGATCGAGGCGGTCGAGCGCGCGCTCGAGGCTGAGATCGGCTGCGCCGACGTCCTGATGCTGATCGCCTCGGTGCGCGGCGCGGTGAACGGGCTGACCGCCGAATTGCTCGAGGATCACATCCGTCATCACGTCGTCGATCCCGCGCATGAGAAGGATGCCGAACGGGCGAAGGGCGCCGCCGACCTGATCGACGTGGTCCGTACCTACCTGAAGTGAAGCGATGACCGAACTGTCGACACTGCTGCAGCAGAGCACCATGCATGCCTGGCTGTTCGTGCCGAGCGCGATCCTGCTCGGCGCGTTGCACGGCCTGGAGCCGGGCCATTCCAAGACCATGATGGCGGCCTTCATCATCGCGATCCGCGGCACGGTGCTGCAGGCGACCCTGCTCGGGCTGTCGGCGACCATCTCGCACACCGCGATCGTGTGGGCGGTCGCGCTCGGCGGCCTGTATTTCGGGCGGCAGTGGAGTGCGGAGGAGAGCGAGGCCTACTTCCAGATCGCCTCGGCCGTCGTCATCATCGGCATCGCCGCGTGGATGGCGTCGAGGACCTGGCGCGAGCAGCGCGCGGAAGACCATCATCACCACCACCACCGCTACGACCACGATGATGACCATGATGATGATCATCATCACCACGATCATTCGCACATCGATCTCGGCGACGAGGACGATGCGCATGCCCGCGCCCATGCGGCCGACATCCGCAAACGCTTCGCGGGCCGCGGGGTAACGACCTGGCAGATCGTGCTGTTCGGCCTGGGCGGCGGGCTGATCCCCTGTCCGGCCGCGATCACGGTGCTGCTGCTCTGCATCCAGCTCAGAGAGCTCAGCCTCGGTTTTGCGCTGGTCGTGTGCTTCGGCATCGGCCTTGCGATCACCATGGTGTCGGCCGGCGTGCTGGCGGCGCTGAGCCTGCGCCACGTCGAACGGCGCTGGTCCGGCTTCAGCCGCTACGTCCATCGCGCGCCCTACGTCTCGGCGGCGCTGATCGTGCTGGTCGGGCTCTATACGGGCTGGCTGGGGTTGAGCGCGATCTGATCGATTGGGCTTTTCGACGGCGTTCAGTGCACCATCACCCGGGCCGACAGGCGATCGCGGCTGGCGGTGGCGCCAGCCGCGATCGTTCGTCTGCCTATGCCGAGCGCTCGTGGGCGTCCTGGCGGCAGGCTTGCCGCCGCGCGACCACGGCGTCGGCCAGCACGTCGAGCGCCTCGACCGTGGTGTCCCAGCCGATGCAGCCGTCGGTGATGCTCTGGCCATAGGTGAGCTTCGTGCCCGGCACGACATCCTGGCGGCCGGCGACCAGATGGCTCTCGATCATGACGCCGAGGATGCGCCGCTCGCCGGCGGAAAGCTGGCTTGCGACATCGGCGATCACCCTGGGCTGGTTCTCCGGCTTCTTGCCGCTGTTGCCATGGCTCGCATCGATCATGATGCGCGGAGCGACGCCTGCGCGTACAAGCTCTGCCGCCGCCGCCTCGACGCTCGCGGCATCGTGGTTCGGCGCGCGGCCGCCGCGCAGGATGATGTGGCAGTCCTCATTGCCGGAGGTGGCCGCGATCGCCGAGCGCCCGCCTTTCGTCACCGCCATGAAATGATGCGGGTGCGCGGCCGACTGCACCGCTTCCGCGGCAATGCGCACGTCGCCGTCGGTGCCGTTCTTGAAGCCGACCGGGCAGGACAGTCCCGAGGCCAGTTCGCGATGGATCTGGCTCTCGGTGGTGCGCGCGCCGATCGCCGCCCAGGCCACAAGGTCGGCGATGTATTGCGGCGTCGTCATGTCGAGGAATTCGGTGCCGGCGGGCAGGCCGAGATTGTTCACCGCGGACAAGACGTTGCGGGCGAGCCGCAGGCCCTTGTTGATGTCGAAAGAGTTGTCGAGATCGGGGTCGTTGATCAGGCCCTTCCAGCCGACCGTGGTGCGCGGCTTCTCGAAATAGACCCGCATCACGATCTCCAGGCGGTCGGAAAGGCGCTCGCGCAGGGCGGAAAGCCGGCCGGCGTAATCCACCGCGGCAGCGGGATCGTGGATCGAGCAGGGACCGACGACGACCAGGAGGCGGTCATCGGTGCCGTTCAGGATGGCGTGGATGGCGTTGCGCGACGCCATCACGATGCGGGTCGCGGTCAGCGTGCGCGGGATCTCGCGCATCACGTCTTCCGGCGTGCTCAATTCCTTGATTTCGCGGATACGTAGGTCGTCGGTGGTGCTCAACATGGCTGGCTCTCCTCGAGGGTTTGGAAGGACCTGCCGGCCAAACAAAAAGCCGCCAGGTCTGGCGGCTTGTTCGGACTTGTTGCTGCAATTCGTCAGATTGAGCGCGATCCTCCCACCGCCAGCGAGCTGTCGTAGCTAAAATACCAGAAAGTGCTGGGGGCGCGGTTGATCATGGCCGGCCTCATAGCGCAGGCCGGCCTGATTGTCATCCCCAAAACATCAGGCGTTGCGCGCGGCGAGCGCCATTCCGATCAGGGTGCTGCCGCCGAACAACAGGTTGATGCCGACCAGAAGACCGATCGCCCATTCCGCCGATGCCGGCAGGCCCATGATGATGAGGCCCGCGATCACGATGTCGACGATGCCCGAGACCAGAAGCCACGACCAGCGACCGGAGAGCTCGCGGCGATGCTCCAGCGCGTACATGATGGTGGCGACGCCTTCGGCGAGGAAATAGACGCCGACCACGATGGTGAGCGTGACCACGCCCTGCACCGGCTGCGCAAGCAGGATGATGCCGGCGATGATGCCGAGGACGGCTGATATCAGCGACCACCAGAAGCCCGGCATGCCGCGCGCCCAGAAGGTCAGCGCGAGCCCCGCGATGCCGCTGATCAGGAACATCCAGCCGAGGAAGATGGTGACTGCGAGGCTCGCGAGCGGCGGCAGGATGATCGCGGCCAGGCCCAGGATCGTGAGCAGGATGCCTTCGAACAGGAAGGCCTTCCAGTGTTCGCGCACGGTGGCGCTCACTTGCGATTGCAGGCGGCTGATATCGTCAGGAGAGGTCATGGGAGAACTCCGCTACTTTTTTTCGGCGGGTCCATATTACCCGCCGCCGGATGCCGACGAAAAGCCCTCGGAGGTTGTCCGCATCCGGTTGCGGCCGAGAAAATAGATCGTGGTTGTGACAACCAGTAGCGCCGCGCCGAGCAGGATCGCGACGAGGCCGATCGGCACCAGCACGGCCGCCACATTGCGGTCGGGATTGAGCAGCCAGTGATGCACCGAGGTCAACACGAAAGCGAGCCCGATGAACCCGGCGCCGCCGCCGGCGAGCACCACGGCCCACATGCGGCGGAGCTGGCTGAGCCGCAGCCGGGCGAGCTCGGTGCGGGGCGCATGATGCCGTGCCAGCCGCCGGACCAGCCGTGCGGCGAAGCCGATCGAGCAGAAGCCGATCACGATGCTCGCGGCGCCGAGCCACAGCCGCGTCGAGGGGTCGAGGTCCTGGTCGCGCTGCAGCATCAGCAGCGGAAAGTCGAAGCTGGCGTGCAGGCTGACCGGCCCGAGCACCATCAGAACCCAGCTCAAGATGCGCGCGAGATCGCGGTTGTGGCGGTGGGCGCCGAGCGCAGTGCCAGCGCGTGCGATCGCCAGATACGCGCCGGCGATGATGCCGAGCGCGCCATGGAAGGGGACGGTGAGCACGCTGCGCAACGCCGCCAGCGAGCGCCACATGTCCGTATGCTGCTCGAGATAAGCGAGATTCTCGTAGGCCGCGAAGCCGAGGCCCGCAGCCGCGCCATAGACCACGGTGTCCATCGGGTCGGCCGCCGGCCGGCGCGCTGCGGAAGCCGAGACGGCGGCGATCACCAGGATCTTGACCGTTTCCTCCGGCAGCGCGACGGCGAAGATCGAATGCAACGCCTGCGCGAAATAGACATTTTGCGCCCCGGCCATCATGTGGGCGAAGGGGGTTCGCAACAGGCCGAGCAGCGAGATGGAGGCAGCGCCGAGCAGGAAGGCGGTCCAGATCCGCACCGGCGGCCCGGACCGGTCGCCCGCGGCCACCACGAGCCACAGGATGAACAGCGCAGGCGCAACCGCCGCGGTTCCGATCACCGTGGGAAGGGATTCAAGCAGGTTCATGTCGTTGGCAGATATGCCATGGCCCGGCCGCTGGAAACAGCAGCGGTTTGCTAGAGGGGAACTGCGGCGGCGTTTTGCCGCCATACCGGCCGTTGCAGGAATCGGACCGGATTCAGCAGCCGCGGCAGATGCTGCGCATCTTCTCGGTCACCGCCGCGTCATCCGGATCGGACGCGTTCACGGTGTCGGCGGCCGGCGAGGGCGCCGGGCGACCGTAAGCCGGTTTCGGCAGCGGGATCGGGTACGTCGCAATCGGCGGATTGATCTTGTCGTAGCAGGTGAGCCGGAGCGCGGAATCGGCGATCGTCTTGCAGTCCTGCTGCGCGGCGAAGGCGCCTCGATCGAGCACGATGATGGCGAGCAGCGACAACAGCAATCTCATTGCTTCCCCCGGCTTACCGCGTGGCGATCCGACTTGGACGGCGCCGTGCGTAGCAGAAACGACAGTCGGGTCAACGGGTTCGTTCGTTGACAATGAGGGGCCGGCGGCGACGCCGCTAGTTGGCGTTACCGGTCTTGGTCTTCTTCGCCTTCGCTGCCGGCGCGGCGGCGCCCTTCGGCGCATCATTGCTGCGCACGGCGCCCCATGGATCGGACGGACCCTTGTCGGGAATGTTGCCGAGCGATCGCTGATAGGCACGCTGGCGGTCCTTTTCCTCCTGTTGCTGCAGCATCGACTTTTCCTTGTCGGCCTCGCCATAACCCTGCACGTGGTCCTGCGCGAGCGCAGGCGCGGCCCATGCCGCAAGCATCACAAAGGCGAACAAGACGCGCATCGATCGTTCCTTTCGGCAATGTCGGGACCAAATTAGCACTGCGGCCGCGGCGCATAAAGCGCGGGGAACCTCCCGGCGCGACTCGCCGTTTGATTCGTTGGCCAGGGAATCCTGATCACGCGGATCACGCAAGGGAGTCCTCACGATGAAAAAGTTCGTCATTCTTTGTGTCGCACTTGCCGCGGCCGTGCCGGCGGCTGCATTCGGCCGTGGCGGCATGGGCGGTGGCCTCGGGCACGGCGGCGGAATAGGAATGCACCATTCCGCCGTGACCGGCGGTGCCTTCGGCACCAGCCCGACCGCGCCCGGCACCAATTCGGCCGGAACGGCCCTCTCGTCGGGCGGCACCAGCGCAGCCATGAAGGGACCGGGGCTCGGCACCGGCGATCCCGCCCTCGATCGCGAGGACGCCAAGGTCGACCGGATGGTCCGCTCGATCTGCCGGGGCTGCTAGAGCCTCACGGATCAAGCTGAAAGCAGGCGACGGCAGGTCTCGACGAACACTTCCGCGCCGGTCACGATGTCGGCATCGGCTGTGTTCTCGGTCCAATGATGGCTGATGCCGCCGATTGAGGGCACGAACAGCATCGCCGCCGGCATGATGGTGGCCAGCACCTGCGCATCGTGGCCGGCGCCGCTCGGCATGCGCAGCGATTTTCCGCCGGCGAAGCTCCGGCTTGCCGCCTCGATCGCGTCCTGAAAGCCGCCCTCCATCAGCGCCGGCGCACCGGTGCGAATGCATTCGACGGTTACCGCGCAACCGCCCTGCGCGGTGACGGCGTCCGCCATTGCGTGCAGCTCCGCCTCCAACTGATTGATCACCGCCGGGTCGACGTCGCGGATCTGAAACAGCATCTCCGCGGCGCCTGGAATGATGCTGGGCGCGCCGGGATCGAGGGTGATGCGGCCGGTGGTCCAAACCGTGCGCGGACCGCAGAGTTTTGGGAAACGTTCATCGATCGCAACGGCGAATTTCGCCAGCGCCAGGCCGGCGTCCTTACGGATCGCCATCCGCGTCGTGCCGGCATGGTTCTGCGCGCCGGTGAAGGTGATGCGGTATTGCCAGATGCCGACGATCGAGGTGACGATGCCGATCTTGAGCGCTTCGCTTTCGAGGGTGTCGCCCTGCTCGATATGAGCCTCGAAATAGCCGATGTGCCGTCCGCGCTCGGCGACGATGCGCGACTTGCCGCCCAGGCCCACGCTCTCGAGCGCCTCGCGCATGGAGCGGCCGTCGTTGCGGTCGCGCGCGGCGTCGATTTCGGCCTCGCTCAGGGCGCCCACGAAGGAGCGGCTGCCGAGGAAGGAGCCGAAATGGCCCTCTTCGTCGCACCAGGCCGCGACCTCGACGGCGCCGGACACGCCGGGATCGGGATTGAGCACGCGGGCGGCCTCCAACGCATAGATGACACCGAGCGGTCCGTCGAGCCAGCCGGCATGGTTCTGGCTCTCCAGATGCGAGCCTGCGAGCAGTTTTGGCCCCGCTTTCGCGCTGGTGCCGAGCACATTGCCGATGCCGTCGATCGCGGCGGCGAGCTGCGCGTCCGGCAGCCGAGCGGCGAGCCAGTGCAGCGACTGCACATGCGGCGCGGAGAAGGTGGGCTTGTGCACGCCGGTCCTGTAGCCACCGATGGCGCGCAGCGCGTTGAGATCGGCCAGGACGCGGGCGCCGTCGGCGCGAGGAGGGAGGGGCATTGCGAACCCTTCGACGGGGGGACGATAATAGCTTCCATTTTATCGGGAACCGGGTGCGATGGGAAAGGACATCATCCCGGCGATTTCCCGCGCTGCATGTCGCTTTGAAAGCCGCTTTGCACGGATTACATTCAGCCCATGGGCCAGATTGTACGCCAATTGACCAACTGCCACGACTGCGGCCACGCGGTCTCCGTCAACGCCGGCCGCTGCCCGCAATGCGGATCGGCGGAGCCGTTCGGTCCGCGCGTGTTCAGTCCGCGAGAGCAGCGGCAGCATCGCATCGAGGCGCGAAACGACCGCAGCCTCGCCGTCATCACGCTCGGCTGCGGGGCGGCGGGCGCGTTCTACGGCCTGCTCACCACCTCCACCCTGTTCGGGCATGTGATCTTCGGCTGCGCGTATGGACTGGTCGGCATGATCATCGGCGTCGCGGTTGCCTTCGTCATCAACATCACGCGCGGCATCTAAGGGCGCGTAGTCATAATTCTCGGTCCTGGCCGTTGCGCGCCGCCAACGGCCGTCTTTGTGCAGACGCAGCAAAAGAGGCGAAGGCCAATAGCGTCCAAACGGCGGGACCCAATGCTCGGCTGCATTGCACGTCTGAAAGCAGAGCGCTTTCGCGCTTCTGCCATCTATGCATAATCTCGCAGCTAAGATCAAAAACTCGCGGCTAAAGTTCGATCGGTCACGAGGGGGGGAAACCATGAGCGAAGTCGATGGCGCTACTCTGATCGCGCGGAGCCTCAAGCAGCAGGGTATCGATCACCTGTTCGGGATCGTCGGATTTCCGGTCACCGCGATCGCGGTGGCGGCGCAGAAGGAAGGCGTCGCCTATATCGGGATGCGCAACGAGCAGAGCGCCGCCTACGCGGCAGGGGCCTATGGCTATCTGACCGGCCGCCCCGGCGCCTGCCTCACCGTCACCGGCCCAGGCGTGGTGCATGGTCTCGCGGGTCTCGCCAATGCCCAACAGAACTGCTGGCCCATGATCCTGATCGGCGGCGCCTCGGAAACCTATCGCGGCGGCATGGGCGCGTTCCAGGAGGAACGGCAGGTGCTGATCGCCTCGCCGTTCTGCAAATTCGCGCACGGCATCGAGAGCGTGCACCGCATCCCCTATTACGTCGAGATGGCAACCAGGAACGCGACCTACGGCCGGCCGGGCGCCACCTATCTCGACGTGCCCCACGACATCATCAGGGGCAAATGCGAACTCGACAAAGTCGTCGAGGTGGAGCCGGTCGGCGAGCCGCCGCGGATGGTCGCGCCGATGGAGAATGTCGAAGCGGCGCTGAGCCTGCTCGAACGGGCCGAGCGGCCGCTCGTGCTCCTTGGCAAGGGCATGGCGTGGTCGCGCGCCGAGGACGAGGTCCGCGCCTTCATCGAGCGCACGCAACTGCCGTTCGTTCGCTCGCCGATGGGCAAGGGCGTGATGCCGGACGATCATCCACTGTCGGCCGGGGCGGCACGTACGCTTGCGCTGCAACAGGCCGACGTCGTCTTCCTGATGGGCGCGCGGTTCAACTGGATCTTCCATTTCGGCCTGCCGCCGCGCTTTGCGAAGGACGTCAAGGTCATCCAGCTCGACATCGCGCCCGAGGAGATCGGCCACAACAAGGCGACCGAAGTGGCGTTGGTCGGCGACGGCAAGGCGATCGTCAGCCAGCTCAACAAGGCGCTCGACAATCGCCAGTGGTTCCACGCCAAGGACTCACCGTGGCGGCAGGCGATCGCCAGGAAGACGACCGACAACGCAGCGACAATCCGGCCGCAGATCGACGACGATACCGCGCCGGCCGGCTACTACCGGGCCTTGCGCGACGTTGCCGCCTGGATGCCGCGGAACGCCATCCTCAGCGCCGAGGGCGCCGGCACCATGGATATCGGCCTCACGCAATTGCCGAGTTTCAATGCCCGTTCCTGCCTCAATGCCGGCACCTACGGCACGATGGGCGTCGGCCTCGGCCAGGCCATTGCCGCCTGTGTGGCGCATCCCGACCGGCCAGTCATCCATCTCTCCGGCGACTCGGCGATCGGCTTCTCCGGCATGGAGATGGAGACGCTGGTCCGCTACAATCTCCCGGCCAAGATCGTCGTCCTGAACAATGGCGGCATCGGTCCCGGCATGCCGCAGATCCCGCAAGACCCGATGTTCAATCTGAAGCCCAACGCGCTGATCTATGGCGCGCGCTATGACCGGGTCATGGAGGCCTTCGGCGGCAAGGGCTTCCTGGTGCAGGATCCGAACAATCTGCGCGGTGCCCTCGACGAAGCGATGAGCTTCCGCGGCCCCGCGCTGGTCAATGTCGTGATCTCGCAGGGTTCCGCCCGCAAGGCGCAGGAGTTCGCCTGGCATAGCTGATCGAGTGACGCATCAAGGGGCCGCGGCGATTGGCGGCGCGGCTCCATATCGGGAGGGTCGCCATGCAGGAACAGGTAGTGCAGCCAGGGATCGCGACCGGGACCCAGCCGGCGCTCAAGGGAATCAAAGTGCTCGACCTCACCCAGTTCGAGGCCGGACCGTCCTGCACCGAGGCGCTGGCCTGGTTCGGGGCCGACGTGGTCAAGGTGGAGGAGCCAAACCGCGGTGAGCCGGGCCGCTGGGGATTTTCCGATCGCCCTGACGCCGATTCGCACTACTTCATCTACTACAACCTCAACAAGCGCAGCGTGACCTGCAATCTCAAGAGCGAGGGCGGCAAGGCGTTGCTGACGCGGATGATCGGCAAGGCCGATGTCCTGATCGAGAACATGGCGCCAGGTACCTTCGCACGCCTGGGCTTCGACTATCCGCGGCTGAGCGCACTCAATCCGCGATTGATCTTCGCCCAGGTCAAAGGCTTCGCGCCGGAGAGCGAGCACGCCAACTATCTCGCCTTCGACATGATCGCCCAGGCGATGGGCGGCACCATGGGCGTGAACGGCTTTCCCGACCAACCACCGGTCCGGCCGGGCCCGACCATCGGCGATACCGGCACCGGCATGCTGTGCGCCATGGGGATCATCGCCGCGCTCTATCAGCGCATCACGACCGGCCGCGGCCAACACATCCAGATCGCCATGCGCGACGCGATGCTGAACTACTGCCGCACGCCGATGAGCTACCAGGCCGCCCACAAGGAGCAGATGCCGCGTCGCGGTAACGGGGTGACCGGGACGGCGCCCGGCGGCCTCTACAAATGCGCGCCGGGCGGGCTCGACGACTGGTGCTACATCTTTGCCTCGCGGGGCAACGAAGAGCATTGGCGCCGCCTGGTGAAGGCGATCGGCCGCGAGGACCTGCTCGGCGATCCGCGCATGGTCGACAGCGCCACCCGCGGCAAGAACCAGGCGGCCGTGGATGCGGTCCTCACGGAATGGACCTCGAAGCGCACCAAGCAGGAAGTAACCCGGATCGTCGGCGGGGCCGGCGTTCCCTGCGGCGCCGTCCTCACCACGCTCGAACTGCTGCACGACCCGGATCTGCACAAGCGCGGGATGATGCAGACCATCCAGCATCCCCTGCGCGGTCCGGTCACGGTGCCGGGCTGGCCGCTGCGGATGTCGGACAGTCAGGTTCCGCTGAAATGCGCTCCCGTTCTCGGCGCAGATTGCGAAGCGATCTATGGCGAATGGCTCGGCTGCTCCCCTGACGAGGTCAGGGACATGCGACACGACAAGGTGATCTGAGGACCGCGATCCAGGCCGCGCGCGAAGCTGCTGCTACCGCGGACATCGCGCCTGAACCTGGAAGGTCTGGAACAGCGCCCAGACCGCGAAGGTCTTCTCGGACATTGACGTCGTCTCGGCGAAGCGACCCTCCCTTCCAGGAGCGGAACGCGCTTCACGTCCGGGCAACCACGTAGCTCAGCACCTTGCCGGCCACCCAGCTCAGACCCGCCATCGCGGCATAGATGAAGGTGGACGCAAGCGCCTCGGTGGTGCTCGTCAATCGCACGAACCCGAGATACGCAAAGATCGTCGCAGGAAGCTCGAACAAGAGAATGCCGGCAAGGCCGAGGGCCGACCAATACAGCGCGTTTCCGAGGTGATGAATAATCGCGGTCACTGAAACACCTTTTGAAAAAAATCAGGCTCATGCGTCAATCAAATGCGCCGGCTCGTGGACGCCGCACGAAGCGCCTCGTCCGCGCCACCCGCCGGAATCAAGGCCGCCTCAGGCACAAATGGTACCAAGCGTACGGCCTTCGTCAGTTCACTTTTGCGCCAGGCGACGCTTTGGCTGCGGCCAAGGCGGTCCTTGCGACCGGCGGCACCGCCGGTCGGTCTGCCGCCCGGATCTGACCATCGCAACCGAACGTCAAATCCGGGAGTTCAACTAGCGCCCGATCAAGGCGCGGTAGAGCTCCTTGCTTCTCTCGTCGGTGACGCGAACTGCATAGCCGCATTCCAACAGCTCGGGACGTGCGACGGAAAGCTCACTTGCGAGGCTGTTGGCCTTCTCGATCGCGCCTTCGGTATCTTCGAGGATCATGCCACCCTGGCATTTGAACTCGTCGCCAGTGACGAGGTCGAATTCGAAGTAGGGCATTTACACCACCTGCCAAGTTCCAGATCGCGCGTGTGTAATCCGAATCGGTACGCCTTTGCGTGCCGGAACTCACGCTAGCCCACTGAAACATCGAGCCTGTTGCAATTCGGTAAGCGTGTCGTCGCGCGAACTGGACAAGTATGCACGTTTTGCGCGTCGATGCGCCGCAGCAGACGGCCGTCATGAATTCCATGCAACTGTCCACGTCAAATGAGTGGTTGGAAAGCGTGCCGAAACCCCGGAATAATACGGCAAAAATCGCAACACGAACGGGGAAACGCGAATGTTCCAATGGATGCGGGAGCTCACCGCCGGTGAGCGGCGGACCATGGCCGGCTGCTTCGGCGGCTGGTCGCTCGATGCGCTCGACGTGCAGATCTACAGTTTCGTGATTCCGACCCTGCTTACGACCTGGCAGATCTCGCGCGGCGAGGCCGGTCTGCTCGGGACGGTGACGCTGGTGGTGTCATCATTCGGCGGCTGGTTCGCGGGCGCCCTGAGCGACCGTTACGGTCGCGTCCGCGTGTTGCAGATCACCGTGCTCTGGTATGCGGTGTTCACCTTCCTCTGCGGCTTCGCGCAGAATTTCGATCAATTGTTCGTCCTGCGCGCCCTG
>NZ_JAFAVV010000057.1 GCF_019242285.1 Bradyrhizobium sp. | reverse complement strand
CATGCCGGCGACGACGATCAGACGTATCAATGCTTCGATCACCGTCTGGTTGATTTCGGGGTCATCGACCCAGACGGTCACGCCTGCAATGAGCAGAAGGATGATGACCAAACTCAACAGCGGCCAAGCCGATCGCAGTCCTTGACCTGCCGCCTGCAATAGCGTCGGCATCAAACGCGCTCCCTGGAGGAATGAGCCTCGAGGATCCCATATGGCCGCCACAGAAGGATCGCTATCACGAGCACGAATACAAAGGCCTCGCGAAAGGGCCGGAGTTGATCCGAGAGAGTAGCTTGCAGGATGACTTCGATCGCGGCGACAACAAATGCTCCAACGACCGCGCCGAGGAGGTTGCCGAGACCGCCAACGACCGTAGAAATGAACGCGAACATCATCAGGGGGACGCCCATCTGATAGCTGAGGATACCCGATTGAGCGGTATAGAGAAGAGATGCTGTCGCGGCCAGGAGCCCGCTCAACGCCAACGCGCCGGCAATGACGGTGTTGGCCCTTATGCCAAGCATGCGAGCCATCTGGTAGTCCTCCGCAGCTGCCCGCAGCTCCACACCTGTGCGTGTCGTTCTGAGCAGCAGAGTCAATGCCCCCAGAAGCATCGCTGTGGCCCCAACCGTTGCGAGTTGCAACTTCTGAACACGAAGACCAAGCAAGTTAACCTGCGTCGTAAGTTCAGGCCAAAGATTGACCGCCTTGGGTCGGCTGCCATAGATCATCAGAAGCAAATGTTGGATGATGAAACTGAGCGCGAAGGATCCGATCATGAGGGTGGCGGGCGTGGTGCCGCGCAACGGTCTAAACACCATCAATTCGGAAAGGATCGCAACCATGATGACGGACATGGCAGTGAGAAGCAGGACAAGTGGCCAGGGGAGGGCGCCAACATAGAGCACGGCCAATGCGTTGGCAGAGGGCACGATAAGCGCATAGGCTCCTACCGAGATGAAGTCGCCGTGGGCAAAATTGATGACTCGGAGAACACCGAACAACAGACCAATGCCGAGCGCCGTCAACGCATAAAGGCTGCCAAGACTTAGCGCATCGATGACATATTGCAGCATGGCCGGCATCATGATCGGCCTTGAGGGGCAGTGCTCGGGAAGCCGAAATATGCCTGTTCCAGCCGTTCGGAGTCGCAGATCTCGGCCGGTGAGCCGGTATGCTCGATTTGACCGGAACGCAGCACATAGACACGATCGGAGAAGGAAAGGGCGCGTGTTGCGGTTTGCTCGACGATCAGCAATGTCAGGTTTCGCCGTGCACGCCAGTCCTGGAGAATGTCGTAAACCTGGTCGACGACCATGGGTGCAAGCCCAAATGACGGTTCATCCAGGGCAATGAGGCGAGGCCGGGAAAGCAGGGCTCGAGCTATGACCAGCATTTGTTGCTCGCCGCCTGACAGCCGAGCCGCCAGCGAACGGCGCCGTTCGGCCAGCTTGGGGAAGTAGTCCAGGACTTGATGGAGATCGTGCTCGCCGCCACGATAGCCGCTTTGTGCCCATAGCCCGAGCCGTAAATTTTCTTCGACTGTCAGCGAACTGAATACGCGTCGCCGCTCGGGGACGGTGGCTAGCCCAAGCCGCGCAATTGATTCAGGAGGTAAGTCGCCGATGCCGCGGCCGCCGAATTCGACGGTGCCGGAGCGGGCCCGCACGGCACCGGCCATGGTCCACAGGAGCGTGGATTTTCCTGCCCCGTTCGGGCCGAGGAGACTGACAGTCTCGCCCTGCCTTACGTGAAGCGAAACCCCGCGGAGCGCGCAGATTTGCCCATGATGGACCGAGATATCCTGGATGCTAAGCAGCATCGACGTTCACTCGTCGTCGCTGGCCCGTCACAACGATGCCAAGGTAGGCGGAAATCACGGCCTGGTTCGAGCGCACCTCGGCGGGTGCTCCCTCTGCGATCATTCTTCCACTGTCCAGAACATGGATACGCTCGCAGGCGCGCATTACGACCTCCATGTTATGGTCTATCAGGAGGACGCCAGCGGCAAAGGTTTGAGGAATGGCCGTGATCAAGCGCGTGATTTCTTCGCACTCGATCTCGGACATTCCCGCAGCCGGCTCGTCGAGCAGAATGAACCTGGGATTTGCGGCAAGTGCCCGCGCGATCCCAAGTCGCCGGTTGTCGGTGCCCGCGAGAATCCCGGCGATGAGTTCGGTCTTGTCCGCGAGGTTCACCCAAGCGAGGAGCTCGCGGGCGTGCGCCGCGGCCTGGCGCGACGTGAATCCAAGATTCACCGCTGGGACGATGACGTTCTCGGCGACGGTCAACTCACCGAAAAGACGCCCGGATTGGAATGTCCTGGCAATTCCCCTGCGACGGAATTGATGTGGCGGCCTGCCCTGGAGTGACCTTCCATCCAGGGTGACGTGTCCGCATGAAGGTGTCTCCAAACCTGATAGCACATTGACCAGGGTCGTTTTGCCGGCTCCGTTGGGACCAATGAGACCACGGATATCGCCAGGCTCAAGCGAGAGCGAGACCTCATTGATTGCAGTGATGCCTTGAAATCGAACTGTAACGTTATGCGCGCGAAGCGCGCCGGCCTGAGTGTCAACCATCGTCACCGTCGGAACAGCACGTCCATCGGTACCGGCTCGGAGATCTTCCAATATTCAACAGGGTTGGGTTTACCCGCCGTAAAGCCGATGATCTCGTAGCGAGCGCTGTCCTGGATGTGTAGGTTTGAGGTAAACGTACGCGGGCCGAACCGTGTCGGAAAGTCATGCAGTTTTTCCAATTCTGCGACGACCTTCGCGACATCCGTGCTGCCGGCGCGCTTCGCGGCCTCGGCATAGCATTCGATCAATACCCACCCGGGGAAGACGTATGAGGAGGGCGGCGCCTGCTCCCAGCGCTTGGAATAGCTTTCCGTAAATTCATTCACCTTGGGATCGGGGTCGTTGCCGTAGATCGACCCCTGCACAGGAACATAGAAATTCGAAAGATTGGGTACCGCATCGGTCCAATAGGTGCCGTCCATGGCCATGCCGTTGACGATTGGAACGTCGATGCCGGCTGCACGGATCTGGCGGATGGCGCTGGCCCCGCCAGGCGTATACGTGCACAACATGATCACGTCCGGCGGTGAGGACATGTTACGCAGTCGTGTGATCTGGGCGGCGATCGATGCATCATCATTCCTGAACGTGTCGCGTCCGCTAATCGTCCCGCCAAACTTTGGAAACGCCCAATCGAATCCGGCGCAGACCGATTTGTTGTACTCCGCCGTATTGTCGAGCAGCACGTAGCCGTTCCGCCAGCCCATTTTCTTGATCGCCCATTCGGCCATGGTGGCCCCTTGCACCGGGGCGGCGATGGAGGCCGTGAACGAGTAGGGGCCGACACCCTGGATTCCCGCCTTGGCGTCTTCGGCACACACAAAGAAGGAGATTTTTCCTGCGTTTTGCGCCGACAGGGCAGCGGGAGCGCCGTTGTCATAATCGCACGAGACGACAACGAGATCGGCGCCCTGTCGGGCAGCCTCAAGACCAGCTTTGGCACCCTGTACCCGATCGGATTTGGTGTCTGCGATAAACCAACGGAATTTGCGCCCATCGATGCCGCCCGCCGCGTTGATCATCTCCATTTCCATGATCGCGGCTCGTTGGCCGCCTTGGTCATAAGGTTGCTCAATGCCGGATTGCGCCGTCGCGAAACCAACGACGATATCTTCGGCACTGACGGGCCCGCCAAATGCGCAGGCAATGGTTGCCGCCAACCCGGCCACGACACGCTTCGGCAAGACCATTGGGCGACTCCTCTTGTGCGAGCATGACCAACCCCGTCGCGGAGACCGCTGGGTACCGGTCTTCGGCGATCACCGGGATCCTACCTGGTGCATATGACGCTTGTATGAGAGTTTTTCATTATGGGCGGGTATTGCGCAAAGTTTTTTTCAGTGTCAGACTGCGAAGCCGAAGTCGGCAGCTTCAGCATTGCTAAGCGCGGCCCGACTGAAGCTGCTTCGACGAATGTGGGCGTTCCAGCTAACGACATGACATCCCGCCCCGACGGATGCCTCGCCGCTTACCGTGGCGCCATCCGGCGTCTCCGGCCGCTCTCTGCCACGGTCTCCGGAGCAACCCATCCGGCGGCTGGATCAGGCAGCTTCGGTCACCCACAAGAGGCTCAGTATGAATAGCGGCAATCCGTCGGGCCCGCGCAACAGCGCGCCCGGAACCGCACTGGCGCGCCTCACTGTCATGCGCGAAAAGCTGCCGCCGGTCGCCCGCAGGATCGCGGACTTCATCCTCAGCAATCCTGGCGACGTCGTCCACATGTCCATCACCGAGATGGCCGAAAGGGCGGAAGTGAGCGAAGGCAGCATCGTGTCACTATGCCAACAACTCGGCGTCAAGGGCTACCAGGGCTTGAAAATCCAGGTCGCCCAGGGACTGGTCGAGCCGATCAAGTTCATCCACGAGGATCTCGTCCTGGGCGATGATACGGCAACCGTGACCAATAAGGTTGTGAGCAGCGGCGTTCAAGCTCTGGTCGACACCTTGGCAGTTCTCGATATTGAGGCACTCGAGCGCGCGGTGTCAGCCATTCTCGCTGCACCATGGGTCGAGGTCTACGGTATCGGAAGCGCCGCTCCGGTCGCGATTGATGCCTATCACCGCATGACCAGGCTGGGCCTCAACTGCAAAGTGATAACCGACTCTCACGCTCAGCTCGTGAGTGCTTCGTTCCTGAAGCCGAAGGTGGCGACGCTATCCATCTCTCACTCCGGCAGTACGATCGAGACCGTATCAGCTACGCAACTGGCGAAAGAAGCGGGAGCAACGACGATTTGCATCACAAATTTCGGCAAGTCGCCGATCCAAAACTACACAGATATCGTGCTCTACACCGCGGCGAGAGAGACGCGCTTTAGGACGGAGGCAATGACGAGCCGCTTAGCCGAGTTCGCGGTTATCGATGCCCTGAATGCAAACATCGCGCTCGCGAGCTACGAACGCTCGTTGGACGCTCTGCGGCGGACCTCCGACGTGCTCTCGAATCGCCGCTCTTGATGACAAAGTCCCACGGCGATCGCCGAAGCGCCTGGCTCAGACGGTCGCAATGGGGGTAAGCGGCGAGCCCATTGCGCCAGGGAGTCGAAGAGGCGGCGCGGTGAGGAAGAAGTGATGCCGCGAATTGGCATTTAACCAGCGATTGAGTTCCTCGAAATGCCATAGCTCCCCCAAAGGTATTCCGAGCTTGAACAGGCAATGCTCGTGCAAGGGAACATAGCTTCGCCCCGCGCGGGCCTCGCTGCGCGGGGGCTGCGCTTCAACCGCGAAATTGTCGGCTGCAATTGCTGCGATGCCACTGTCCGTGATCCAGTCCAACAGCCTGCGGTCGCAGCCGTCCAGCGCCGCGCACGATCGCGCCAATATGGCGCCGTCAGGACGCCGGCCCATGTCGAGCAGAACTCTGCTGAAGCCGGTGTGCAGGCACAAGATATCGCCAGGCGCGATAATGATGGCGTCCTCCTCGATGCAGCGACACAGGTCGTCGTAGCCGACGTAGTGGCGCGCTGACCCGAATCGCCTTGCCAGATCGATGAGGACGCCCCGGCCCTGCACGCCATGTTGCGCCATGTGCTCAATGCCGAGCGCCGTCGAGGATATCTCGCGGGCTTCGCCAGGTTCAAGCACGTCGATTCTCGCGCGAAAGCCGTTGTAGTAGACGACTTTACGCTTGCCGTCGCCGTCCACATCGAACGGCTCGCCGATGTGAGCGAGGCCGTCCCAGTGGGTCGAGTATTGTGTGCAGAGGCACACTGCGTCGTCGCAGACGATATCGTCAAAACCCGGCTCTTCGGCGCTGAAGTCGTAGTGAAAGCAAGCTCGGCCATTCCTGATCGTCGGGCGGAGCCGTGGTGGGGAGCGGTAGGACGCGAGCACGCTGCCGCCGGGATAGTCGAGCGGCAGGCTCAGACAGAAATTCCTGCCCTGCTTGATCTCGGCGGCCGCGGCCAACGTCCTCTCCGGGCCGATCAGATTCAGTCGTCCCAGCTGATCGTCAGCGCCGAACTCACCCCAGTTTGCGCCGACAGGGCGACGCTTCCATCGGATCCCTGACGTCATAAGCGGCAGCTCCCTTGGCAGCGCTTGATGCCACCGATGTTCGCCACGCGCTCCAAATATGGAAGCATATAATCAAAACAGCGCAGAATATTATGCTGCCGGCCGGCGTCACCAGATTGTTAAACAGCTCTATTAGTTTCTCGCTCATCCATCGACGGGAATGGGGAAGACGCGGGCGTGGAGCCATACCGGCTTATTCTGCTGGGGGACAGCTGTTCTGGCGTGCCCTATCACGTGCACGAACAGAACTTCCGTGCCGTCCGGGAGGCGCTTCTCAGGCGGCAGCCTCACTCGCGAACGCTCTGCTATCTTGGTGATCATGTTTCCGGTTACGTTCCCGACGAGCGGGAGCTCCGGCTGCAATGGCGCCATTTCATGGATCGCGAATTCTGTGAATTCACAGGCGCATTTGATCGAATCTTTCATATTCCCGGCAATCACGATGTTTACAGCGCGGCGAGCCATGGCCTGTACGAGCAGGTGCTGCCGCAGCGGCATGCAAACGTCGTCGCTCGCAAGGAACTCAATTACGCCGTACGGGACGGTGACGCGCTGCTGGTTTTTCTGAATACCGCCAATCCCAGGAATCACGGCCACGCCATCCTTGACATCGCCTGGCTCGAGGAAGCGCTCGCAAAAGGTCGCGACGCGACGATCAAGCTCGTCTTCGGGCATCATCCCATTCTCCCCGTGAACGGTTATGATTTGCACCCGGATTGGCGCGTTTCGCCCGAAGATGGCGAAATAGCTTG
>NZ_JAFAVV010000972.1 GCF_019242285.1 Bradyrhizobium sp. | reverse complement strand
GATGCTGTCGCGGATCTCGCCGGAGTTGGTCGCCGCCGTCGCGAACGAAGCCAGCTAGGTCCGGAAGCTCAGGCCGCACAGCATGATGAAGCTCTGGGACCGGGCCGAGCAGACCCTTTCCGCAGCATTCGATCAATTGCGCCGAGGAAGTCATCGTCTACCTGATGATCTGGGCCATCATGATCGTTTCGAGCGGGCTCGTTCGCGCCGACGGCCATGTACGGCCCGACCTGGTGCTCGCCATCGCGCCCGACCGGGTCAAGCGGTGGATGGAGGCGTTCAACAGCCTTGCCGCGATCGTGTTCTGCGCGGGGCTCGGCTGGTACGGCTGGGAGGTGGTGGCGACCGCACGCCTGATCGACGAGCGCAGCGCGAGCGACCTGCGGTTTCCGATGTGGCTCTATTATGCCGCGCTGCCGGCGGGCAGCGCGCTGATGCTGGTACGCTATGTCATGCGCCTGGCCGGTCTCGTCGGCACCTCGCGCTGGCGCGCCATGCTCCCGCGGCATCCGGGCGCGGCGGAGCGGCCGGGCATCGAAGAGCCCATGCGATGACGAGCTTTCTTCCTTTGTTTGCCGGATTGCTGGCGGCCGGCATGCCGGTATTCCTGGTGCTCGGGCTCTGCGCCGGCGCGATGTTCGCCCTCTCCGGCCAGCCGCTGGTCGGGCTCGCTCAGCTCATCGTCAACGAGCTCAACTCGCCGACGTTAATGGCGCTACCGCTGTTCGTGATGGCGGCCGCCTTCATGCGGTCCGGCGGGATCGCCAAGGCGCTGGTCGATCTCGCCGCCGCTTGGCTCGGCGGACTGCCGGGATCGCTCGGGCTCGTCACCGTGGTGGCTTGCACGCTGTTCGCCGCGATCTGCGGCTCCAGCGTCGCCACCGCCCTCGCGATGGGCACGATCCTGATCCCGGCGATGCTCGAGCGCGGCTATCCGCGCTCCTTCGTGCTCGGCGTCGTTGGCGCGTCCGGCACGATCGGCATCGTCATTCCGCCGAGTCTGCCGCTGATCCTGTACGGCATCGTCGCCGAGCAATCGGTGCCGCGGCTGTTCCTCGCCGGCGTGCTGCCCGGATTGCTGCAGGCGGCCGTGTTCTTCCTCTGGGTGCTGTACGAGGCCCGGCGCCGCAAGTTTCCGGTCGAGCCGATGCTGCCGTTGGTCGAGCGCATCGAGGTGACGCTTCGGGCGCTGCCGGCATTGCTCGTGCCGCTCGTCGTCATGGTCGGCATCTATGGCGGCTTCGTCACGGTGACCGAGGCCGCGGCGCTGTCGGCGGTGGTAGCACTCGGCGTCTCCGTCGTCCGCTACCGCGGCTTCCACTGGACCGAAACGCTATCGGTCGTAGCGAGCGGGCTGCGCAGTGCGGCCTCGATCATGCTGATCATCGCCACCGCGCTCGCGGTCGGGCATTGGCTGACCGAATCCGGCCTGCCCGCGCGCCTGGTGCAGTTCCTGCTCGATCGCCACACCGCGACCTGGCAATTCATGCTCGCCATCAACGGACTCCTCCTGGTGCTGGGCTGCTTCCTGGAGGTCACCGCGACCCTGCTCCTCGTCCTGCCGATCCTCGCGCCTGCGCTCGGCCCGATGGGTGTCAATCCCGTGCATTTCTCGATCGTCTTCACCCACAACATGGAGATCGGGCTGGTTCACCCACCGGTCGGCCTCAATCTTTTCGTACTGTCGTCGATCGCGGCAGCCCCGATGCGCGAGGCGATCCGGGGCATCCTGCCTTTCGTCGCCCTGCTGCTTATCGTGCTCGCCGTCGTCATCTTCGTACCCAGCCTGACGCTTTGGCTTCCCGGCGCAATCCTCGGGCGGTGACGATCGACGACCATCTTTCATCCGTTGATATTTGATGCAAGAGGAGATTAACTCATGTCTCGCGTTCGATTGTCCCTGTTCCTTGCCTTGCTCGCGATCCTTCCGATGGCGGCCCACGGCCAGTCGGCGTCGCCGTCTGATGATTGGCTCGACGACCTGCGGCTCGGCGGCCATGTCATCGTGTTCCGTCACGGCGCAACGACCCAGGCGAAAGCCGACCCGATGAGCAATCCCATGGGCAGGAAGAACGACGCCGAGCGCCAGCTCACCGACCAGGGGCGCGCGCAAGCCGAGGCGATCGGCGAGGCGATGCGCAGGCTCAAGATTCCTGTCGCCATGGTCCTGACCAGCACCTTGCAGCGCGCCGCCACCGTTCAGGCCGACGCGTGGAGCAGGCTGGCGCAATCCCAGCACTAGCGATCTGGTGCAGACATGGCGGCGATCACAGCTTGACGCGCACTCACGTCGCGTTGAAGCATCGTGAGCGGACGTCCCCTTTAAACGAGGAGAAGCCCTACGCATCTTGCGCGTGGAGGCCAACTGCCATGGCTTCGTTGAAAGGAGACCATCGATGTCCAGGATCATCA
>NZ_JAFAVV010000921.1 GCF_019242285.1 Bradyrhizobium sp. | reverse complement strand
CGCTCGGCGTGACCGACAGTTACGCCATCGCGGTGCTGTCGGGGACGCTGGCGATGGCGCTGTTCGGCGTGCTGTTCGAGCGTGCTTTGATCAGCCGCGTCTACGGCTCCAACGTGCTGATGCAGCTCCTGGTCTGTTACGCCGTGGTCTTGATCTTCGACGACGTCGTCAAGATCGTGTGGGGGCCGGAATTCCACGCCATGGGAATGCCTCAGGCCTTCCAGGTGCCGCCGCTGTTCATCGCCGGCGGCGTGGTGCCGCCGTTCTACGCCGTGCTGATCGGCATCGCAGCAGCGATCGCGATCGTGCTCGGCCTCGGCCTGTCGATGACGCGGCTCGGCAAGACGGTGCGCGCCGCCGCGATCAACCCGCAGATGGTGTCGGCGCTGGGCGTCAACACCACGGCGCTGTTCGCGATCGTGTTCGCGGTCGGCGGCGGGCTGGCCGGACTCGCGGGTGCGCTCGCGGCGCCCGTGCGCTCGCTGTCGCCCGGCATGGGCTTCTCGATCCTGATCGAGAGCTTCATCGTCACCGTGATCGGCGGCATGGGCTCGATCGCGGGTGCGCTGGTCGCGGCGCTCCTGATCGGCCTGGTTCGCGGCTTCGGCACGATCGGCTTCCCCCAGTTCACCGACGGGCTGATCTACATCGTGATGATCATCATCCTGCTCCTGCGCCCGCAGGGCCTGTTCGGGCGTCGCGCATGAAGCGGCAGCCCGCCTTGCGCGATGCGGTGATCGCCGGCATTGCCCTGATCGTCGTGCTGGCGATCCCGCTGTTTCATCGCAGCCCCGCTTTCGAGGATTTCGTCATCCGCCTGAGCGCCATGGCGCTGTTTGCGACCTCGCTCAACCTCTTGGTCGGCAACACCGGCATGGTCTCGTTCGGCCACGGCATGTTCTATGGGCTCGGCGCCTATGCTTTCGCCCTGACCATGCAGATGACCGCGCTACCGCTGCCCGTCGCTGCCGTGCTGGCGGTGTTGCTCACGGCCCTTGGCGCGCTTGGCGTCGGCGCCGTCTGCGTCCGCCTCTCGACGGACTATTTCGCCTTCATCACGCTGGCGTTCCAGATGCTGTTCTTCAGCGTCATCATCTCATGGCAGAGCCTCACCGGCGGCGACCAGGGTCTGCGCGGCGGCATCCCGCGCCGGGAGATTTTCGGCTTCGAGCTCGCCTCGCAGCTTCATCTCTACCAGTTCTGCGCGGTCGTCGCCGTGCTCGGCCTGCTGGCGCTGCGCCACATCACGATGAGCCCGTTCGGCCAGACGCTGCGCATGATCCGCGACAACGAGGACCGCGCGAGCTTTCTCGGCGTCGTGCTGTGGCGGGCCCGGCTCTGGGCCTTCACCATCGCCGGCGCGTTCGCGGGCCTCGGCGGCGTGCTGGCCGCGCTGTTCGTCTCGGGCGCCTATCCCGAGCTCGCGGACTGGCCGAATTCCGGCCAGGCGATCTTTGCCGTGATGCTGGGCGGCATCTACAGCTTCCTCGGGCCCGTGTTCGGCGCGATGATCCTGCTCGCGCTGAACGACGTGGTGACGCGCTTCACCGAATATCACGGGCTGGTTCTGGGGCTCGTGATCCTTGCCTTCGCCGTCGGCCTGCGCCGCGGCGTGCTGGATTTCCTCAAGCTTACCTTTCCGGGACGCTCGAAATGAAGCTCGAGATCAGGCATCTCACCAAGGCTTTCGGCGGCGTGCACGCCATCGAGAACGTGTCGCTGGATTTTCCGTCCGGATCGCTGTCGGCGGTGATCGGCCCGAACGGCGCGGGCAAGAGCACCTTCTTCAACCTGATCAGCGGCGCATTCCCGGCCGACTCTGGCGAGGTGCTGCTCGACGGAGCGGACATCCTTCGCCTTTCCAAGGCCGAGCGGATGCACCGCGGCATCGGGCGGGCGTTCCAGGTGGCGAGCTGCTTCCCGACCATGACGGTCATGGAGAACCTGATGGCCGCGGTCACCGCCCATGCCGGCCAGTGGGGCAATCTCTCGCGCCGTTTTCCGCCGCCCGGCGTTCGCGAGCGTGCCGAGGAGGTGATGGAGCTGGTAGGCCTGACCAAGGTTTCGCATGTCGAGGCCGCGATCCTCTCCCACGGCGACCAGAAACTGCTCGACATCGCCATTGCGCTGGCGCTCGAGCCGAAAGTGCTGCTGCTGGACGAGCCGACGGCCGGCATGGGCCCGGAGGAGCGCTGGCGCATGATCGAGCGGGTGCGCGGCCTGTGGGAGAAGCGAAAGCTCACGCTGGT